>DATKIS010001090.1:0-3019 GCA_035543975.1 Pyrinomonadaceae bacterium | reverse complement strand
TTACGAGCAAACGACCGTGAGCGTGAAGGTGCCCGGTCGCTTACGCTTCATTAATGTTGACCTCGGCAGTGTCGTGAAACGCGGTCAGTCGATCGCTCAGGTCGAATCCGCCGATTACAACCTGCGGATCCAACAAGCCGAAGCCGCGCTGGCTCAGGCGCGCGCGCGCGTGGGATTGTCGGCTGATGGTAAGGACGACAAAGTGAACCCGGACGAGACGGGTACTGTCAGGCAAGCCAGGGCCGTACTTGACGAAGCCCGCGTGAGCCGTAGCCGCGCAGCGAAACTAATCGAACAGGGAATCATTGCTCGCTCCGAATTCGACACAGTCGATGCGACTTACAAAGTTGCCTTGAGTCGTTACCAGGATGCGATCGAAGAGATTCGGAATCGCCAGGCGTTGCTGGCCCAGCGGCGGTCGGAGTTGGCGCTGGCTCGCCAACAACTAGCCGATACCAATGTCTATGCGCCGATTGATGGGATTGTTCAGGAGAAGCGGGTGAGTGTGGGCGAGTATCTGGCAGCTGGGGCGGCGGTGGTAGACATCGTGCGAATGGACCCATTGCGACTGAGAGCTGAGGTACCGGAGCGCGACGCACACAACGTAAGGTCAGGCCAGAACGTTAGAGTCACCATCGATGGCGACACCAACGTCTACATCGGACAGATCAAGCGGCTGAGTCCGGTGATCGCGCAGCAAACCCGAATGCTGATGGTGGAAGCCGATGTGCGCAATAATGGGAAGCTGCGTCCGGGAGCCTTCGCCCACGCTGAGATCGTCACCAACGACGCAAGGATGGCGGTGACTGTTCCCAGCAGCGCCATTGTCACTTTCGCTGGGATCGAGAAAGTGATTGTGGTTCAGAACGGTAAGGCACTTGAGAAACCTGTGACCACCGGACGGCGTAGCGGCGAATGGACGGAAATAGTGGCGGGGGTAAGCCTCGGCGATCAGGTGGTAGTTGATCCGGGCAACCTGCAATCAGGGCAGGCGGTAGAAATTATTCAGTGATTTGGAGTGCGGCGGCTCGACGCCGCTTTGGTCGGCGGCGGCTCGACGCCGCCTTTCGAGCAAGAGATCAAATAGCGCGCCCCTCCACGCAACCTTCTTATTGCGGCGTTAGTTCCCCGCAGGTTAATCCGGCGTCAAGCCGCCGGATACGAAAGCGGCGTCGAGCCGCCGCACTCCAGAAGTGAGATGCAAAAGCTAGCCGAAATCTGTATTCGCCGCCCGGTCTTCGCGACCATGATCGTGCTTTCGCTCGTAGTAGTGGGCGCGGCCAGCTTTTTCCGTCTTGGTGTCGATCGCTTTCCTTCCGTCGATCTGCCCACCGTCAGTGTGCGAACCAGTCTTCCCGGCGCTGCGCCGGAAGAGATGGAGTCGCTCGTCACGCAGCAGATTGAAGAAGTCGTCAATACCGTGGACGGGATTGACGAACTCAGATCGATATCTGCCCAGGGAACTTCCTTTGTCATCGCCACCTTCAAACTGGATCGCGACCTCGACACCGCGGCGCAGGACGTGCGCGATCGGGTTGCCACGGTTGTACGCGAGCTGCCTGAAGATGCTACCCCGCCGGTGGTGCAGAAGTTCGACAACGACAGCACCCCCGTAATCACCATCTCACTTTCCGGCGATCGTTCACTTAGAGAACTCACCGAACTCGCTGACAAGACAGTGCGCGTCCAACTCGAGCGCACCGGCGGCGTGGGTGAGGTTCAGGTTACCGGCGGCTTGGAGCGGGCCATCAACATTTGGATTGATGCCGACCGTCTCGCTGCCTATCAGATTCCCATTACCGCAGTTCGCCAGGCGTTGTCGCGGCAGAATGCCGATGTCCCCGGCGGGAACGTAAACACGGGTCACGAGGAACTCGTGCTGCGGACGATCGGCCGTTACCAGGATGCGCGGGCTTTTGACGACCTGGTAATCGCCAACAAAGATGGCGCGCCGGTCCGACTCCGTGACGTCGGCAGAGTTGAGGATGGCACCAAGGAGCAACGTTCACTTTCGCGGCTGAATGGCGTCCCCACAGTTTCGCTGGAAATCCGCCGGCAATCAGGCGCCAACACGATTGAGGTTATCAATGGCATCAAGGCTCAGCTGCCACGGGTCGCGGCCCAGTTGCCTGATGACGTTAAGCTGGAGGTGATTCGCGACCAGTCGCGCTACATCGAATCCGCGCTGCACGAAATTGAAACCCACCTGATCCTCGGCAGTATCCTGGCCAGCCTCGTGGTCTTCTTCTTTATGCGTTCGTGGCGGTCCACGATCATCGCGGCGGTGGCCATTCCATGCTCGGTGATCTCCACTTTCGGGATGATGCGCGCGCTCGACTTCACGCTGAATAGCGTGACGATGCTGGCGCTCGTGCTAATGGTCGGCGTCGTGATTGACGACGCCATCGTCGTCCTCGAAAACATCTTTCGCTTCATCGAAGAAAAGCGAATGAACCCGCGGGAAGCCGCCAAAGAAGCCACTCGAGACATCGGCCTGGCTGTTTTGGCGACGACGTTTTCCCTGGTGGTTATCTTCCTGCCCGTTTCTTTCATGTCGTCGATATCGGGCCGGTTTCTTTACCAATTCGGCATAACGGCAGCGGTGGCAATCCTGGTTAGTTTGCTGGTCTGCTTCACGCTAACGCCCATGATGAGCTCGCGTTTGATTCGCGTAGACGACGCGGGCGGTCACGGGGCACCTTCATCGCGGCGAGGCTTTTACCGTTTCATCGATGGCGGCTATTCCCGCCTGCTGGGTTTTGCGATGCGCCATCGGTTGGCGGTGGCGGGGGTGGCGCTGATTGTTATTCTGACTTCCATTCCGCTTTACCGCTCGGTGAAACAGGAGTTTATTCCGACCAACGTTGATGAGGCGGAGTTTGAAGTAAACATTAACGCTCCCGAGGGAACCAACCTGGCGTCGATGAACGACGGGATGCTGGCGATCGAGAAAGAGATTCTGTCCACCCCCGGTGTCAGCTTTGTACTCTCGTCAGTCGGCGGCGGCTTTATCGGGGGC
>DATKIS010001089.1:0-3277 GCA_035543975.1 Pyrinomonadaceae bacterium | reverse complement strand
GATGTGATAGAGGAGGATGTTAGCGTCAACCAGGCACGTCGAATTCGCCGGAAGCAACTTAATATCCACTGAATTCTTCGTCCTCGGCCAGTTGTGCAAGTGCGACTCGATCCAGCCCCTTGATAGCGCCGAAGGTTTCTTCGACGATGGACAGCGCTCTTTGCTTGCGAGTTAGCTCAGACGCCGGCGGTTCATTTACTCCAACTTCTTCCAAGAGCTGCGCGGCCAATCGCCGCCGCTGTTCAGGTGGAAGTTGTCGCGCTGCTTCCAAGACGCTTTGTAAGTTTTGGCTCATTGTGTGCCTCACCTGTTAGCCTGAGAGTAGCAGATCGCTGAACCATATCCCAATAGTTAACCAACTCCGTGAAGGCGAGTGATGCCTCAAGCCCAACCTCCCATGTCCGCTACCTCGTCGGGCTTGGACAAGTAAGTTTCGAATGCATTCGGCTTGCCGGCCGCGAGCGCTTTCTCTTTTGCAATACGGTAGTTTTAAAGAAGCCGCTCACGGGGTCAGGCCTGACCCCAGATTCATTCTTGTCTATCAACTTACTTAACGATTCCTTTCAATAGCTTTTGCAGCGTCTAGAAGGATTCGAGCGGCTTCGATTGCCTTCATCAAAGCCTTTTGCCTCGATCTCGGGCCGCTGTGGAGACGAGCGTCCATCAAATCGCCAGTCCAACGTCGCCTTCGAGCACCGATGTCTTTAGCTGCGGGCGCTCTCCGCTCTTCCACAGTGCAGCAGTGTGCACTACCCGATACCTGATGGGCCCGCCGTCTGGTCTTTCGCTGCGCGCAATGGGGCGCGGGATGCAGACAAACTCGGTGCGCATCTCATCGGCCGACAGACGGACCTTCGCATAACCGTGTCCTCCAAGATCGACGAACTCGAGGTGCGGAGCCAGATCCGGGTTGGACAGCGACCGCGCGCGCTTGAGGTCGTAGCTCTTTGCATATTCGAGGCACGAGCGGACGCCGTGCCTCAGCAGCATGTTGAAGGTCCATTCCGGCTTAGCCCCTGCCTTGTCAGCTAGAAACAGCGCTCGTAGCGGAGCGTCCCTCTTGAGATTGTGCTCATAGGCCTCCATGGCGCCGGGGCTGACGAGCGACCCGCCAACGAAGCTCAAGCCGACCGGCTCGAACTTGCCGGGCGGAAGTTCCGCAGTCGCATATCCGGCCCAGAAGCTGTGGCGGTCGCCCGAGACGATGGCGAAGCCTGTGATCTTCGCGTCGCGAACGACGCGGTAGATTTCAGCGCGCTCTGCGTAAGCGCTGCCGTAGTCAGCCCCGCCCATGGCTGCGTAAGCGTTCTTGGGCCACGACTCCCTGGTGAGACCTGCGGGCAGGTTTTGCGGGTCGGAGCGTGAATCCAGCGCGCCCAGCGAGTTGCCCCAGATTTTCCACGTCGCGGTTGAGCTCTTCAGCTTGTCTTTGAACCATGCCTTCTGCTCCGCGCCGAGAATCGTCTGCGGCGGCGCGCTTCGTTGCGGGTTGGGGACATGCGCGTCGTTGAACCGGATTTCCGGCGGGGGATTGCCGCCGTTGAAGGCGCGGCCGCCGTCGAGAGCCCGCATCTCAGACTCGGGAAACATTCCGATGAACTCGTCGCCGCCGAGCTTTCCGAGAGACGGATCGCTGAAGGGATCCGCGCTCCGATAGCTGCGCTGATCAGTAATGATCAGGTCCAGGTTCTTGCCTTAACGCAGCGCCCGGTAGCCCTTGAGGCTATTGATCGCTGTGAGGTTGTTCGGTTCCATCCCCAGACCATTGCTGTCGAACTCTTTGATCGGAAGGTCTTTCACAGCGGGTGGCTCGAAACGTTCGAGCAATCGGGTTCCGCGAGCGACACGTGCGGGGAGGTATTCAAACCAGGCTTGATTCGCCGCGACCTTGACGTTCTGGCCAGGCTGCTCGAACCGACCCGCCTTGACGATGCTCTGCCAACCTTGCCACGAGAATTCGTGGTTGTCCCAGATAGCGACGAACGGCCAGCGGGCGCGAGCGTCCTGGAGGTCGGGATCGGCGAGATAGGCCTTGTAGATTGCCCGGTAGCCATCGACGGTCAGCGGTATGTGGAAGTTGCCGACCTTGTGGCCGTCCGGTATGCGCGTAACCTCATAGATTGTGCGGTCGTAGCGTGTCTTCACTTCGTCGGGATACTGGACCACCTCGTAGATGAAATCGCCCAGGTGCAGAACGAAATCGAGCTGTTGGGCCGCCGGAGCGCGTTCGTCTTCGTAAATCATCCGGCGATAGGCGTTGAGCTTGCCCTCATTGATGTCCTGACAGCTCACGAAGGCGAAGTTCACTGCGCGCGGATCGTTTGGCAACGGCGCAGTGATCGTGCGGCCGACCCGGCTGCCGTTTCCGTCGGTGTCGGTAAACCGATACCAGTAAGTTCGTGCTGGCTTGAGTCCGCCAATCAGTACGCGCGCGGTCCAGTCCGCGGCGCCCGAGACCGGTACCTTCGCATGCGCAATGACGCGGCGGAATGCTTGATCTTCGGCTACCTCGACGGTCAGGAGCTGGCGTGTGCCGTCTGTGCCCTCGGTAAACGGACGCCTCGTCCACAGGATGACGCTGTGCGCGTCGGGATCGCCCGAGGCGACCCCTTGGGGATAGAGATCACGCCGCTCATCCCAGTGGACACGCGAACCTCGAGCCGGCCCGACCCATGCGAGCGAAGCACCGATTGCTGTTGCAGCTTTGAGAAAGGATCGGCGGCTAATGTTCATCGTTTCACGATATCCGGGCTGTAGTTGGCGTCACCTCAGGGTTCGGACGCTTGCCGCCCGCTAAGACAAGTACTCTACGTCAGTAAGTTGCTACGACCACCCCACGCGGGCTGCCCGCGCGGGGACCCCGGCTTTGGCGTGGAACGCTTCGATCAAATGCGACGAGCGGCAATCTGAACGCCGGACATCGTCGCCGGCTGAGAATATTTGACCGAGTCTCTTATAACCGGAGATTTCGCGGGGTAGATTGGTTTTGTGACGGAACGGCAGTCGCTTGGACTAGGCGGCTTTTAACAGGGGAACCTTCCACTTCGTTCGGTCCCTGGCCGGACGGAACTAGCTGAGCCGGCTGATACTTCCAGGGCCGCCTGTTTCGGACTGGAGAGCATTGCTGTCTGAATCCTGAGATGACGCCTAGCTAACCTTCCGACTGTCGCCTAACGCCGGAGTTCACGCGGCGGCGCGAATCAAAGCACCCTCCGCCGCGCCAAGTTAGCTAAGAAAGACGCGACCGCCGCTCGCGTCTAATTTGTTATGTTGCCGC
>DATKIS010001088.1:0-4338 GCA_035543975.1 Pyrinomonadaceae bacterium | reverse complement strand
CGGGCAGGCGATACTAAGCAAACTCTTAGGGTTCTTCACCGGATTGCCGACCTCGACCCTAATAACACCGATATCAGAATCAAGTTGGCGGAAGGCTACCTTAAAGAAGGAATGCAGGCTGACGCAGCCAAGACGTTTGCCGAGGCCGCCGGCCGGATGCTCGAGACTGGCGCTTTTGAGCAATCACTGGATGCTTACTCAAAGGCTCTCGAACTCCGCCCGAACGATAGGGCGACGTTGAAAGGCCTGGTGTCGGCACACGCAGCCCTGGGAACCGCCGAAGACGCTGCTGAGCTTCTCGAGGAAGTGGTGGCAGCAAACCCCGATGACACCGACCTTATTTCAATGCTGGCGGATGCATACATTGAGGCTGCCGACCCGGTTGGCGCCGAGCGTGGCGTGCGATTGTTAATGGCCCAGGACGCCTCCAACTACCGGCGCTATATCGAGGTGGCCGGGCTCTACCTGAAGGTCGGGAACGAAAACGAATCTGCCAGGGTCCTGGGCACGATCATTGAACCAATGCTCGCCGGCCGCGAAGAAAATGATCTCCTGCAGTTGGTTGACGATCTTTTGGCCCGCGATCCTGAACACGTTGCCAGTCTTCGGTTGCTGGTAAGGATCCACTGGTGGCAGCGTGACATGGAAAAACTGCGCTCAACCCTTGAGCGCCTGGCCGGATCCGCTGAAGCTGCAGGCCTCGATGAGGACGAGCGCTATGCCTTGACTCAGTTGGTACGGCTCACCCCTGAGGAGCCGCGGTATCTCGAGCGTCTGAATGCCCTGGGAGGAGTCCTTGAAGATGAGACCGAAAACGCTCCGATAATCGACGACTCGACGCCGGCTGGTGTGCCATCGTTCGAAAACTTCGCGATCCTCGAAGACAATGCAATGCCGGTCCCTGCCGAGTCAGAAAGTTGGCAAGCTGGGGAAGGTGGCCAAGCTGATGAGTTCGAATGGAACTCTGTGGCTGGGGAAAAACCGGTTGACACAGGAGCAGCTGACGCAGGAGCAGCTGACTCAGGAGTTTCCTTTGCTGATCTGAATGAAGCGGATGAACCTTCTGAGCCTGACGTGGAAATAACGTTTGCGAGTTCGCCAGCCGCAGCTGAGCCCGCCTTCCATGAGTTTGAGTTTAATACCACCATTGATGAAACACCGGTGGAGGAGCTAAACCCTGATGGTGAGTCGACCGTAGCAAGAATCAGATCGATGATGGATCAGGAATTGGAGAGCGTCGATTTTTACATAGCCCAGGGTTATTCAGACATTGCTGCGGACACGCTGGAATTGCTCGAACGGCAATTTGGTTCGCATCCGGAGATCGATTCCCGCCGCGAGCGGCTCCTGGCAGAGCGCCAGGGCGGCGGCGTGGCAGTAGCGCAGAGCGACGTTGAAACGGATACAGAGTTGAAATTTGTCGTTGAGGAGGAGCCTGACGGACAGGGTGACGTTGTCCCTGAGACCCTTCCATCAGCCCCAGCGCCAACCGGGATTGACGCGGGACTCGCGGAAATCTTTGAAGAGTTTCGAGTGGAGGCTGAAGGCGAACATGTATCCACCAACGCCGATTACGAAACTCACTACAACACCGCAACTGCGTACAAGGAGATGGCCCTCCTTGACGAGGCCATTCGCGAGTTTCAGACAGCGGCTGGGCTAACCGCGCCGACCGACGGCACCTCAAGATATTTCCAATGCTGTAACATGTTGGGTCATTGCTTCGTACAAAAAGGCATGCCCCAGGCTGCGGTTCTTTGGTTCAAGAAGGGTATCGACGCCCCTGGACGGACGGCAGAAGAGTACAAGGCACTGCAATACGAGCTCGGCTCAGCCTATGAGGAGATGGGTGACTTCAAGCGCGCCATCAACGTGTTTACCGAGGTCTACGGCGTAGACGTTGGTTATCGTGATATTGCGGACAAACTTAGTGACCTTCAGGATAGGGTTTCCGCTGACAAGAGCAAGGAGAAAGATGAAGATCGGTAAATAGTAAATGGTAGATGGTTTGGCAGTGCGGCACTAATTGAGCCTTGCTTGCGCACGCCAAGTTAGTTAGGAAACCTGGCTATTCTCGCTTCGTCAGTTCCAGATAACGATTTACCATTCACCATTTACCATTGACCGTTTTTGATTATGTCCGCAAAACTTAGTGTCATTTTCTATATCGTCCTTTGCCTCGAGATTGGCATTGTGCTCACGCTTTTGCCCTGGGTCCCGCAAGGCACCCTTGGTCTGAGCGACTGGGGGAACAACTATTTCCTGCTCTATGCGGCGCGCAAGACTGGCTTCCATATGCTGCAGACTGTGGTGGCGTCTGGCTGGGTGCGTGGGGCTGTGAGCGGAGTCGGCCTCTTGAACGTCGGCATTGCCTTCTGGGAAATATTTCATTTCAAGCAAACTGTTCGCGCGCTGCAGGAGAGCACCGAACCTCTTAACAACGTCAGACAAAATGCCGCTGAGAGTACAAAGCCCGCGGGCCCCTCTGATATACCTAATCACGAGCGGCGAGACGAACGCGCAGACGACGCCGGCGTCTGAAGATTTTGCAAACGTTCTTCGATTAGTGGAAGCGGCCGTTTCCGCGCAGATTGACCTTATCCAAATTCGCGAAAAGCAGCTAAGCGCGAAAGCCCTCTACCAGCTCTCAACCAGTGCGGCCGGGATTGTACGCGGAGGCGCAGCGAAACTGCTGGTCAACGATCGTGCTGACGTAGCGTCCGCAGCCGGCGCTGATGGGGTACACCTGACCCATTCCTCGCTGCCACCCGAAATAATCCGCCGCACTTTCGGCGCCGACTTTCTTATCGGCGTTTCCACTCATTCATTGGCAGAAGCTACGGCGGCTAGTCAAACAGGCGCTGACTTCGTCGTCTTCGGACCTGTCTTTGATACACCCTCCAAACGCCATTATGGGGAACCACTGGGACTAGAGAACCTGAGGAACGTTGCCTCAGTTCTGGAGCCATTGCCGGTGGTAGCGCTGGGCGCAGTGACGTTAGAGAACGCGCTCGATTGTATTGAGGCCGGCGCAGCAGGCATCGCGGCTATCAGATTGCTGAACGATCGATTACAACTGGATCGGGCTGTCAAAGAAATCCGATGGCGCTGGAATGAGCGTTAAGGCAAGACCCGGGCAGGAAACTGTGTGAGAAAAACGACGACGAAATCACGCTAAACTCTCGTGGCAGGCTTTTCGTGCTAGCACGTAGTGATCCCCGGAGAGCGTCCCAGATTCTTCCCAATGGCTTCACCAAACTCATTTCCAGTAGCCCTTACAATTGCGGGTTTTGATCCTTCTGGTGGGGCGGGAGTGCTCGCTGACCTGAGGACCTTCGCGGCTTTCGGACTCCACTCCTCGGCCGCAATCACCTCGCTGACGTTTCAAACCCGAACGAGAGTTTACGGCGCTGAGCATCAAAACGCTGATACCGTGCGAGCGCAGGTCATACCTCTATTTGACGAGTACAAGATCGTTTGTGCAAAGGTCGGAATGCTGCCAACGCGTGAAGTTGTCCGCCAGGTGGCCCAACTCTTTCGAGAGTTGGATCTCCCGTCGCCGGTCCTCGATCCCGTTATCATTTCCACCTCGGGTCAGCGCTTGATGGAAGAAGATGCCGTGGATTCTCTTGTCAGTGAATTGTTGCCCTTGGTGAGATTGATAACTCCAAATATCTCAGAAGCGGAACACCTGACCGGGATTTCGATTACTTCAGAATCAGAGATGCGTCAGGCGGCAGCGATGATTCGCGGGCTGGGTGCGGAAGCAGTCCTGATCAAAGGCGGACACCTTGGACAAGAGGCAGGAGGCAGGAGGCAGGAGGCAGAAAGATCCGGCGGACTGGGGCCGGCCGATTTATGTTCAGACTCAATCGATGTGCTGGACGATGAGGGTAGGGTAACCGTGTTTCGAGAGCCGCGCATTCCGGGAGGCGCGCTTCGTGGCTCCGGCTGCATCCTGTCGGCCGCTGTTGCTGCCGGGCTCGGCAAAGGACAGCCACTGGAAGATTCTGTTCGGCACGCAAAGACATTCGTGTGGGAAGCGATTCGGAGGGACAGCCTCGGCTCGAGTTAACGCGAACTTGGCAGCCTGCGAATCCGAAGCATCGATCCACGAAAATACCCGAAAGTTCACGAAGTGAGGTTCGAGTTCTTAAGTGAACTTCCGGGTATCGTTTACTTGGCCGACCCCTAGCGGGCTGCTGAAAAAGTCATCGGCGACCCTGGGATCAACAATTTCTCTGTGCAACCTCTGTGGTTCTCTGTGTCTCGGTGGTGAAATTACTGCGGAAACCTCCACCACAGAGGCACAGAGGCCACTGAGATCACACAGAGAAG
>DATKIS010001087.1:0-2059 GCA_035543975.1 Pyrinomonadaceae bacterium | reverse complement strand
TCGGCATGACGGCGTGTGCCATGACTGATCATGGCAATATGTTTGGCGCCATCTCCTTCTACAACACGATGAAAGGCCGTGGGATCAAGCCGATCATCGGATGTGAAACCTACATCACCAAGGGTAATCGCAAGGATCGCGCGGCCTCAGCGCCCGGGGAAAAAGCCAACTTTCACCTAATTCTGCTCGCCAAGGACCTGGAGGGTTATCGAAACCTCGTGCGTTTGACGTCGAAGGCGTATACCGAGGGCTTCTACTACAAGCCGCGTATCGATAAGGAACTGCTGGCGGAACACTCCAAGGGCTTGATTGCCCTCTCGTCGTGTCTCTCAGGCGTGCCCTCCGCGGCCCTGGCGCGAGATGACTTCGCTGGCCCCGCAGCCGCGGCGGTTGAATTCGAAGAGATCATGGGTAAGGGCAACTACTTCCTCGAGATTCAGGAGCACGGACTGGAGGCTCAACAAAGGATTAGAAAACCCCTGGTGGAACTTTCGAAGAAAACCGGCGTGCCGCTGGTGGCCACCAACGATGCCCACTACCTCATGCCCGAAGATGCCCGCGCTCACGACGTGCTGCTCTGCATCGGCTCCGCCAAAACAGTTAACGATACCAACCGCCTCCGTTATGCCAGTCCTAACTTCTATGTGCGCTCACCGGAAGAAATGTGGCGAATTTTCGGCGACGAGTTGCCGGAAGTGCTCACCCGCACTGTGGAGATCGCCGAGCGCTGCGACCTCCAGCTGCCGCAGAACATAAACCACCTTCCCAACTACCCCATCCCCGCAGGCGAAGGGAGCTCGGCCGACGACTACTTTGAAAAGGTCGTTCGAGATGGTTTTGAGCGGAGACGGCAGGTGGTTTGGGAGCGCCAGAAGAGCCGCGGAGAGCTCAGGCACGAACTGCCGGATTATCAGACTCGTCTTGCTAACGAGATTGCCATGATCAAGCAGATGGGCTTCGCCGGCTACTTCCTGATCGTTTGGGACTTCGTGCGTTACGCGAAGGAACACTCTATTCCGGTGGGTCCGGGTCGAGGCTCTTCTGCCGGCTCGCTTGTCGCCTATTGCCTCGAAATAACTGATGTAGACCCTTTACAGTATGACCTCATCTTCGAGCGATTCCTTAACCCTGGTCGCGTATCAATGCCCGATATCGACATCGATTTCTGCGTCAGAGGCCGAGGAGACGTCATCAATCACGTGGCCGACCTCTATGGCCGCGACTCGGTTTGCCAGATCATCACTTTCGGGACCCTGGCCTCGCGGGCTGCCATTAAGGACGTCGGCCGGGCGCTCGATATGCCCTACTCCGAAGTCGAGCGGATAGCCAAGATGATCCCGCCTCCGGTTCGGGGCAGGAACGTGACCTTGACCCAGGCGCTCGAGCAGGTCCCGGAACTGAGGAAGGAGATTGAGACCAACCCCCAGGTTAAGGATCTAATGGAGATTGCCCAGCGACTGGAAGGCTGCGCTCGACACTCATCCGTGCACGCCGCCGGCGTAGTCATCTCCCCGGTTCCGCTCCAGGAGCTGATACCAATTGCCGTCTCAGGCAAGGAAGAAGTCACCACCCAATTTGTCATGTCGGACCTGGAAAAGACCGGCATGCTTAAGATGGACTTCTTGGCGCTTAGCACTTTAACCATAATAAATGACTGCTTAAAGACGATTAAGCAGCTGCTAGGGGACACGATTAACTGGGCGGATATAGCGCTTAACGACGAGAAGACCATGGCGGTTTTCGGGGAAGGGCGCACGGATGCTGTGTTTCAGTTCGAATCTTCGGGCATGGCCGAGATTTGCCGTAAGCTTAAGCCTAAGGGAGTTGAAGACTTGTCGGCCTTAAACGCGCTTTACCGTCCGGGGCCGCTAGATGGTGGGATGGTGGAGGAGTTCATTCAGCGCCATCGCGGGCTTAAGAGAGTTAGTTACATCGTGCCGGAGATGAAGGAAATCCTGAGCAACACTTTTGGGGTGCTTGTCTACCAGGAGCAGATTATGCAGCTCGCTCAAAAGCTGGCCGGCTATACACTCAGCGAAGCTGACCTGATGCGGCGGGC
>DATKIS010001086.1:0-2624 GCA_035543975.1 Pyrinomonadaceae bacterium | reverse complement strand
GGCACAACGCCCCAGCTTTCACTCGACGCGAGTTTCATCACTTCACAGATTTCGTCGATTGAGCCTGGCGCCACGGTTAGAGCAGCAGGATAGGATGGAACGGCTGACGGTGAAATATTTGATTCGCCGACAATGGCCGATAATCGGGGAGCCGCATTCTCGGGAACGAAGGGCCGCCCAATGGGCCCAGCAGAGTTGCCACCGTTTCCGGCGTGAACCGCGAAATCTTTACTCGGGTTCAACGTTGACGATTCCGGACCGTGCGGCCGAGCCGCCCGCGGTCTCGGGAAATCACTGCCCGGGTTCGACGCGGCAACGGCGACGCCGTGTTCTGAAGAGACTTTGGAAACCGGACTTTGTATCCCAGACTTTGTTTGCGCCCGCGCCTCGCCGCAACCCCGCAGCATCGGAATAATTTTTCCCGGGTTACAGAGACCGCTCGGGTCGAAAGCGGCGCGCACACGCAGCATCGTGTTCATGTCCAGGTCGGAAAAGATCAGCGGAAGAAAATCGCGCTTGTCGAAGCCGACGCCGTGCTCGCCGGTGATGCTGCCGCCTGCTCTCACGCAGGTTTCCATCAATTCGCGTCCCGCTTCCTTCACCCGATGAACCTGGTCAGCCGACCGGGAATCGAAACAGATCAGCGGGTGGAGGTTACCGTCTCCGGCGTGGAAAACGTTGGCGATGAGTAGTTCATACCGGGAGGCGATCCGGTAGGCCGCATCCAACACCTCCGGCAAACGTGAACGCGGCACCACAGCATCCTGAATCATCGAATCGGGCGAGATTCTACTGACTGCGCCAAAAGCACTTTTGCGTGCCGCCCACAGTTTCTTCCGTTCGTTTTCGTCCCGGGCCAGGCGGCAGGTGCGAGCACCGTATTGCAGGCAAATGCTTTTCACCCGATCCGCCTCTTCGTCGATCCCCGCTTCAATTCCGTCAAGTTCGATCAAAAGCGCTGCCCCAATATCAAGTGACAGTCCGGCGGCAAAAACACTGGCTTCGACAGCGCGAATAATCTCGCGGTCCATCATTTCCAGCCCGGCCGGCATAACTCCGGCAGCGATGATCGCCGAGACGGCGTGGCTGGCATCGTTAACTTCGGGAAACTCCGCCAACATTGTCCGCACTGCCGGAGGAATCGGGACCAGTCGGAGAGTTGCTTCGGTAGCAATCCCAAAGGTTCCTTCTGAACCGATGAAAACACCTAGTAGGTCATAACCCGCTGGTTCGGTTCCTGATCCGCCCAGATTCACAATCTCCCCACCGGCCAGGACCACGCGCAGACCCAGCACGTGATCGGTTGTAGTCCCGTATTTCAGGCAGTGAATACCGCCGGCGTTTTCCGCGATGTTGCCGCCGATAGTACAAGTGGGTTGGCTGGAAGGGTCGGGAACATAATGCAAACCCAGGTGGCCGACTGCACGTGAAACTTGAGCGTTCACCACTCCGGGCTGGACCAGAGCGGTCCGGTTGATCTCGTCGATGCTCAGGATCATACGCATGCGAGCGAGTTCAACCACGACCCCGCGATCCAAAGCCAAAGCGCCACCTGACAAACCCGTGCCGGCCCCGCGTGGCGTGAATGAAACTCCAGCTTTCCCGAGAACGCGCATGACCTCGGCAGTCTCTTGAGTAGTCGAAGGGAAAACCACTGCCCGCGGCAAGTGCTTGTGATGGGGCAGGCCGTCACACTCGTAGACAAGCAACTCGTCAGGAGCGGACAAGACGTGGTCACTCCCAACGATAGCTCGCAGGTTTTCGACTACTGGATCGCGTTCTTCCGCCATGTGTTTTGACTGAGAACGCAATGATACAACAGCGTCGCTATCTTTCAGTAAGGATGCCAACAGCTGGTACGAAAAACAGCTCGATCGTTCAAGCCCGAACGCAATCAAATACAGAACCCAGCGCGGTAGCGCGGGATCCTAACTCTGGGGCAGGTTGGTATTTGCGCTTAAGTGACAAGTCGCCCCGAGGATCCCGTGCTACCGCGCTGGGTTCTGTAATTAGGTTGCCTCAGTCTCCAAAATGCGCGAGTCCCAACACCGAATTAGGGAGACCCGGAAACTCCGGCGACGACTCACACCCGGAACAGATCGAGGTGGGGCAGTCGGGCTGCCTCCGCTATTTTTCTCGACTGCAACGATGGGCGATTCTTTACGATGTTTGCGGGTCCAGGTGCTTTGACGGTAAGATTCCTGCAACCCATTCCCCCGCAGGACAACTAGACGCGTTAGGTCCCCCTCCACGGTCCAGGCCGGACCAATCTGCAGGCCAACCCTTAATTGGAGTCTGAAACCATGTTCGCCCAAAAACTCGATCGAAAGCTAATAGTTGTTGTCTTAGCGTTGTTGTCGCTTGTGTCGACTACGACTGAAGCAAAACAAAAGAAGGCGAAAAAACTACCGCAGGGCACTCCAGTCTTATGGACGGCGCCGGTGAACATCCAATCACGAAATCTCTACCTGGGACCGGGCGGTTTGGCGATGAAGCCTAATTTGCGAGGAATCAAGTTTCTTGAAGAAGATAAAGGTGGTTACTCCGGAACGAAATATCGCATCCGCGACGGCGCTGGTCGTGTCTGGGTGGCGAAAGTCAGCAAAGAGGCCCAGTCGGAGACA
>DATKIS010001085.1:0-12251 GCA_035543975.1 Pyrinomonadaceae bacterium | reverse complement strand
GGGTCCGCGTCGACGTTTAGTCTCCCAGCCCTCACTCATGTTGAGCGCCCGTCCCGGCATGATCAAATTATGCCGGTGGCCGAAAAACATATCGCTACAGGAAAGCACGCGCCCGCCATTCTCAACCGCTGCCAAATCGATGTCGCCGCCGATGCGTTTGAGTCGCTCCCAATCCGGCACGACCTCGCCAGAAACACGGAAGCGCGCCACGCCACCATCCGGATAAATCTTGAAACGAAGGTGGGTGAAACGTTGGTTACTCTCGATCGGAAAAGGATTCTGGCTGTCGCCCGATAAAGGAACCTGCGGCAGGATCTCGGTCCACTCCACGGCGTCTGCGGTCAACTGTTCGGTGGTAGGCAAGCCGTCCATGGCACAGGCCTCGAGCGAGCAATGCTCCGGGTAGTTGCCGCGAAAGAAACTCGTGTCAACTACGATGCCGCGAACAATACCCGCCAGGCCCAGACGAATGATGCACCAGTCGAATCCCGGGGTTCGTTTGCGCCGCGACTCCCAACCATCCATCCACTTACCGAGGTCTGTGTATTTTCCTTCGATGAAGATTGGCGCACTGGCCTTGAGTAGATTCTCCTTCGGTGCGAAAAACTCATCGTTGGCAAACAACACCGCACCGCCAAGTTTGTCCGACGCGAGATCAACCAGTTCGAGAAAGTCCATTGGTTACCATCCTGAAGTAACCGCCAAGGCGCTAAGACGCCAAGGCGCGAAGTCAAAAAGATCGTTATTGCTCTGACAGAACACAGCTGCCACTCAGTCCGCATTAGCGGACGATAGAACTACTTTCAACCAACCCGATCGCAACTAGAAATCTTCCCGACCTGTCTGGAACTCTTGGCGCTCTTGGCGTCTTGGCGGTTACGTGGCTTTTGTTTGCATCAGCAAAAGCCCTTGCGGCTCGCCAACAAGTTTGCCGTGATCATATATCTTTCGACCGCGAAGAAAAGTTTTCTCGACCATGCCTTGCAGAAGGCGGTCATTGTAGGGAGTGAGCTTGTGGCGATGGAATAGGGTCTCTCCCGCAACCGTAAACTCCCTTTCCGGATTCCAGATCACCAGGTCGGCGTCGAAGCCGGGCGCAATCGTACCTTTCCTGTCCGCCAACCCAACCAAGCCAGCCGGAGCGCTACACAGCCAACGGGCAAGATCCTGTATCGAGAACCCCCGACGGCGCGCTTCTGTCCAGACAATGGGCAGACGCAACTGCAACGACGAGATGCCCCCCCAGGCCGCAAGAAAGTCGCCATTCTCTCTCAACTTCATTTCCGGCGGGCAGGGCGAGTGGTCAGAAACAACCATATCGATAGTGCCATCGCCAAGTGCACTCCAGAGCTGCTCCTGGTTTTCCTGCTCTCGAATCGGCGGGCAACATTTGAATTCAGTGGCGCCATCGGGAATCTCTTCGGCAGCAAACGCCAGATAGTGCGGACACGTCTCCGCGGTAATCTTGACCCCGGCAGCTCTGGCTTCGGCCAGCATCGGTAAGGCATCTGCGGAGGAATGGTGCACGATGTGTATGCGCGTGCCGAATTCGCTTCCCAGCTTAACCATAAGCGCCACGGCTTCGTTTTCAGCCGCGCGCGGACGCGACGCGAGAAAGGTGGCATACTTCGTGGGCGAGGCAGTCGGGTCGGTGGGCGTGCTTATTGGCCCTGGAACTTCCGCGTGGACAATCAGCACTGCTCCGAGGTTGGTTAACTCAGGCATCGCGGTCCGTAGATCTGCTTCGGTGACGTTGGCAAACTCGTCCACTCCGGAGTGAATTAGGAAACATTTGAACCCAACAACTCCGGCGTCGAAAAGGTTGCGCAGTTCGCCGGCGTTTCCCGGTACTACTCCGCCCCAGAAGCCGACGTCAACAAAGCATCGGCCATCCGCGGCCGCCAACTTTTCATTAAAGCCCGCGACCGTCGTGGTCGGCGGAATAGAGTTGAGCGGCATATCGACGAGGGTAGTAACACCGCCGGCTGCCGCGGCTCGCGTGGCAGTTTCAAAGCCTTCCCACTCAGTCCGGCCGGGCTCGTTGATGTGGACGTGGGAATCCACCAGGCCCGGCATTACGATCGACTCGTCGCCTGCCTCAGTCACTTCCGCATCGTCAGGAACGTCGTCATACGCCTTTATGGCGGTGATGACATGGCCGGAGATGTGGATCGACGCCGGGCCAACAGAACCGGGCAATACCACTTGCTTGCCACGAATGACGAGATTGGGAGCAGGCTGCATCGAGTCTCTCAGAATGGAGTCTACGTACCCTCTCGCTCAGCCGAAAGTCGGCGGCGGCGGCGGCAGATTCGGTTGAAAGTCACCCAGCCCAAAAACCTGTTCATAGGCAGTGGCAATCGCGGCAAAACTTATCGGCATGACGAGAAACGCGCCGACGTAACAAAACAGCACGCCGACAAAACCCATCAATCCGGTCATCATCAGCAGTCCCAACAGCTGCCAGAAGTTGGCCATCGCCGCCTTGATGCTTAGTTTCACGGCCTCGACTCCGGATAGCCGTCGATCCACGATTAACGGATAGGCAAAGGTAAAGACAACCGAAAGCAATACCAGGAGCACGATGATTACGAGCCAGAAGACGGCAAAAAAACCGAAGAAGCCGAGCATCGCGCCGGGATTAGCTTCGCCTCCACTCTGTTGCTGGCCCATCATCACGAAGATTCCGACGTAGAAGAGAATGTAGGTAGGAACTATCACCACCACTATCGGGATCAGGTGTAGCAGCGTTGCCACCACGCTGTCGCCAAAGTAGTCAAAGCCTTTGAAGAGTATGCCAAACTCGATCGGGTTCCCCCGGCGGGTCTGAAACAGCGCCAGGTAGAGTCCGCACATCATCGGGCCCATGAGTATCCCCAGGGGCACCACGCTGCCGATGATTACGCCGAGCGCGGTCATGCCAACGAAGAGCCAATACTGGCTCTTGATCAAATCCCAGCCGCCTCTCAAACATTCCATGGGTGCGACGGCTTTTCTCCGGAATTCAACGGCAGACGGGTTGGGGTACATAAATTTCGGTCCTTTCAACTGGAGACGAGCCGGGGCAAAGTCGTTTCGCGGGTTTACCGCGCCAGGCCCAGATTACTATCTCGCCTCCAACCTGCCTTGTCTATTAACCACTGCAGTTTCCCTTTGATTCCTTCCGCGTAGATCAAAGCGCCCATATTATTTGGGTGGCCCAACGATGCATAACGGCAAATCAACAGGCGGTTCTTGCGATCTCGTTTTTCATCTTCGGTTTCCTTTTTGTCCGTGCTTCCCTTGCGAACCTTTGGCGCCTTGAAGGTCTCGTTACAACTCTTGACCCGGGCGTCTCTCACATCATCATTTGGTTTGTAGGCAGCGGTCCCCAGCGTAATAGCAATAATGACTTTCCTGAAGCCCGAGAGATTTGTTGACCCAAACATGAAGTTCCAAAGCAGCGTGCTGGAAGCAGAGAACGAATGCTCCGGCCAAAACTCAATCTCAACGAAGTTTATCTTTTCGGGGAGCCCGTGCTCCCGGTGTTCGGCGTTAACTTTCCTGACGGCCTCGCTGAGGCTCGCGGTTGACACTTTGTACCATAACTCCGAAAGCGCTATCAGCCGCTCGCGCATCTCCTGGTAAGACATCCGCTCAACTTCTCTGCGCCCGCTGTTCAGCTTTTTAACCAACAAGCGAATGAAAGCGTTGTCGGCAGTGTTGTTGGAAACCACCCGATAGTAGCCGGTAACCACCACCTGTGCATTTGGGAAATTCTCGGTGACGCGCTGCAGCAGCTTATGCATTCCTGCTCCACAGGTCATGGTGATGCGTTCGCGCAGCCATTCCGGCGACGCCCCGGCATTCAAGAGATTACTTACGTCCACGTCGTTTATGCAGCCGTCGACCAGGATTAAATCGACTTTTAGACGGGCCGGGCCATAAAAGCTCGCGGCGTTATCCAGTTGCTCGTTAATCGTAGGATAAGGAAGATTGACTTCACCATCGTTCGAGCTGAAGCGGAACGCCGAGGATACTCCGGTAAGGTGGGCTCCTGAGTGGGCTTCGACGCGCGTTTGCACCTCCCGCCCGGTCTTTTCCTGCAACCAGCATTTGATTCGCCACGAGAATTTTTGCTCCGGCTTCAGACCCTGGCCCCACATGATCGAGTCGCCCAGCACGAGCATGTGCATTGGATCTTCCGAGGAGGGTTTCACCTCGCCGGGGCATTGGGCGGCGGCGCTGACGGCGGCCAGGAAAATCAGGATGCTTATTGCGATTGCAAGCAATAGTGGTTTTATTACAGGTTTGAGGGGCATCTGAGTCTTCCCGCAATCCGAAGGCTTTCCGCTAGGTTGTAGGGGCGGCACTTTGTGGCCGCCTCCCGGTCACGGTCACTCAACCCCTTTACATGATGCTAACTGAACGATTGGGGTGGCCAAGGAGTGCCACCCCTACAACTCAGCCGCGCATCGAGGCGAGCCCTAGCAGAAAATCTTCAAGCAAATTGAGGCTGACCCTAAGGCGATAGTCCCTTGTCGATCGAATGTCATCTATCGGAACGATTTCACCTGCCAACACGGTCCGGGCCTGTTCAATACTAATCTCATCAAGCTTCACTCCGCGCAGCGCATCCTCCGTTCGGACGCAGCGAAGTGGCACCGGCGCGACACTCCCCAGGACTAAGCGAACGTCATCGAGCGCCGTCGCACTGGTTCGCGCCGTCGCAGCGAAACAGACCTTCGATATCGCCTGGGCCTTTCGCGTGCCGACTTTCCGGTAGTAGTGATGCAGTTTGGTTGAGACGCGCGGAAGTCGGATATGGGTGAGCAGTTCGTCAGGGCGCATCATCATCTGCTTGTAGCCGGTATGAAATCCGTGATAGGGCACCCAGCGCGCGCCGTTAACCGAGTTGAGTTCCAACTCGGCATCGTAAGCCAACAAGGCCGGGGGCGAATCAGCGGCGGGTGAAGCGTTGGCGATATTGCCTCCGAGCGTGCCGCGATTCTGAATCGCCAATCCTCCGGTTTCACTGGCCGCCTGGCAAAGCATTGGAAACTCTTCGCGGAGGACCGCATGCGCCTGCACTTCGGTGTAGGTCGTAAGAGCGCCCAGCGTAATGTGAGCTTCGGAGACTTCAATCCCGCGCAGTTCCGCGAGGTTCCAGATGTTCAGGTAGTTCTTGTGCGCCAGCCTGCCGGCTTCGAGTAACACCATCAGGTCAGTGCCGCCCGCGAAGGGCTGCCACACACCTGGTTCCCTCGCAAGCGCGGTTAGAGCCTCGCTCAACTTACGAGGCGATACCAAGTGATAGGCTGGGATATAACCTCTCATTTTCCTTTTTGCTCGGGAGCGTTTGCCACTGGTTGACCGTTTTTGACATCGGGGGGCTTTACCATGGGGTTTGACCTTATCTTTGCGGTCCCCAGCGAAAGGCAAAGTCGGTGCAGTTGCGAAACAAGCTTCAGTCGGGCAGTCACGGCTTCCGCTGACATATCAATTTGTCGCATCGTCAACGTCCTCAAGCAAAGCGCTGATGTCGGCGTGGTCCTGGGGGCTACCGCGCATCTTCTTGAGCTCAATCAAACCTTCTCGCGAAACAACAGACAGTGTTCCACCTTCCCAATCAGCTTCAACGCGCGAATCCCACGCGGCCTGAATCTCTGGTGTAACAAGAAGTAAGTCCAACGAAAGTACATTCCCGGTGTTGGTATCGATTTTCGAAACTCGGCGTATCTCAATAGCTCCATTGGAAAACGTCATTTCCAACCCGCGGATCGTATAACCGAGCTCTGTCGCAATTCCTATTACGCTGTCCAGTGACTCCGGGAGGATTAACAAGTCAATATCAACCGTCGTCCTGGGATGGTCGTAAATCGCCAATGCGATACCACCGCAAAGGGCATAGTCAATTCGGCCTTGATCCAGGGCCGAGATCAATCTTCGGAATTCAGAGTAAAGGTCAAACATCTTGAGAAGGCTTCCGGCAGGCCCGGACTACCGAATCAAAGATCTTCATATAGCCAGTGCAACGACAGAGATTTCCGGCCAGGCCGTTGCGAATGTCTGCGTCAGTTGGATTCGGATTCCGTTCCAACAGATCCACGGCAGCCATCACCATCCCGGGCGTGCAAATGCCACATTGCGCACCACCGCATTCAATGAACGCCTCCTGGACCGCGTGCAGCTGTTCGCCACTGGCGACGCCTTCGATGGTTTTGATTGACGCGCCTTCAACCTGGGCCACCGGAACCAGACAACTATTCACGATCCGTCCGTCAAGCAGAACGGTACACGCGCCACATTCACCCTCGCCGCAACCTTCCTTCGTGCCGGTTAGATGTAGCTCTTCGCGCAGTACATCCAGCAGACGCGCCATCGGGAAGGCCTGGAGCGTCCTCGGCTCATCGTTGACGATGCAGTTGATTGATTTCTTTCCGGTGGTTGACATTATCACTCTTACGTCAGCTATTGCCCGTGCCAAAAGTGAAGCATATCATGTTGAGCATGCTCGACTGGGCTGATTGTCCGCAAGTAGAACGCAGCGAAGGCAAGCTCAGTGGTGCCTGGGTTTTTCGGGGCACTCGCGTGCCCGTTCGAGCGCTCTTCGAGAACCTCGAAGCGGGAGCAACAATTGACGAATTTCTCGAATGGTTTCCCGGAGTAAATCTGGAGCAGGCCGTCGCCGTTCTTGCCCATGCCGAACAAGGCCTCGCTGAAGTTTGATTACCCGAACAAGCAAGATGAGAATCCTTTCGACCAGGGAACCCCAGTCCCGTTACGAAATCATCTTGTCGGGCATGTAGTAGAAACTGCCTTTGAGCTCGGTTGGGCGACCCTTGAGAACGGTGCCTTATTGGCCGCCGCCGAAAGCTCGTTCGATTTATTAATCACAACCGATCAAAAACTGCGATACCAGCAGAGTATCGCCGGCAGGAATCTCTCAATTCTCGTACTTATGACTACTAGTTGGCCTCGCATTCAAAAAAGTACTCCAGAGATATTGGAAGCAGTCGAGCGCTCAACGTCTGGAGAAGTACTCGAACTCACTCCGCCGCGGTAAAGCCTTCCATCATCGCTTCCGGCATTAACGGTACGTGGTTAAAACTAACGCCGGTCGCATTTTCTATCGCACTTAAGATCGCCGGCGCGGCCCCGTCCATCGGCAGTTCGCCAATTCCTTTTGCTCCACCTGGCCCATACGCATAGGGGTGCTCCTCAAAGTAAACCCGAATCGGCGGAATGTCCGCGGCCGTGGGCATGATGTAGTTGGTCATCTGGCCGTTTGCCATTCGCCCGTCTTTCCAAACGACATTTTCGAACAGGGTAAAGCCGATTGCCTGGGCCACCCCACCTTCGATCTGTCCGGCCGCCAGAATGGGGTTGATGACTCGCCCCACTTCCTGCAGAGCTACGAAATCGTCGACGTGAGCCTCGTAGGTCAACAAGTCAACTGAAACCTCGGCTACATAAACTGCCCACGCATAAGTTCCGTAGGCATCACCCTGGTATTTCTCGTCGTCCCAGAAAACATTCGGCGGCGGCTGATACTTACTAAAGGATTTCAATGGACCAAATGTGGCCAGGTATTCCCGGCAAGCGTTTTGAAATTCTGACTGGTCGTAGGCTTCCTTCAACAGGCCGCTGCCGATCAGCGTTTGCTTCAAACCCAGCACGGCTGATTCCACCAGCTTGCCGACGACCATGCAGGTGCGCGAGGCGACGGTTGGTCCGCTGTTGGGAACGTCCTTAGTATCCGGCTGCGCGACTTCGATCACTTCACTATCTACACCCAGCGCCTCAGCAGCGATTTGCGAGAAGACGGTGTTGGTGCCCTGGCCAATCTCAGTGCTCGCCGCCAGGATTCGCACCCGCCCTTCAACGGTCGCTTCGGCGCCAACGACGGAAGCCAGGTAGACTTCGCCGGAACCGGTGAAGCCGGCACCATGCATGAAGGACGCGAACCCAATGCCTCTCCTGATCCTGCCGCCTGCTCCTGCCTCCTGCCCGAGTCCTTTTGCTGCCGCCTGCCCCTGGTTGTTTTCGCGCGCGAAACGTTCTCGCTTTTCGTGATAGCCGGTCAGCTCAAACGCTCGGGCCAGCAACTCGTCCATGTCCACCTTCTCGCGAATCAACTGATTGGTGGCCGTAGTTTGACCCTCATGGACAAAGTTGCGGCGGCGAAACTCGTCGGGCTCCAGGCCCAAAGTGGCAGCGACCTTATCGAGATGCCGCTCCAGGGCAAAGATGCTTTGCGGCGCTCCGAATCCTCTAAAAGCTCCATGCGGCGGCACGTTGGTAGCGACGGCCCTCGATCGGATCCGTACGTTTGGACAGTAATAAGGTCCGGCAGCATGGATGGTCCCGCGGGAGAGTACGACCGGAGACAGGGTGCAATATGCGCCACCATCAACCACAAACTCGATCTCCTGCGCCAGGAGTTTTCCCTCGCTGGTGACGGCCGTCTTATGCCGGGTGCGGGAGGGATGACGCTTCGTCGTAGCCACCATGTCTTCCGCCCGGTCGTAAACAATCTTCACCGGCTTGCCTGATTTCCAGGCGAGCAGGGCCGCGTGGCCGGCGACGAGCGACGGATACTCTTCCTTGCCGCCAAAGCCCCCGCCAGTTTCAGTCTGAATCACGCGAATCTTCTCTTCCGTAAGACCGAATAGTTTCAGCAGCGCTTTATGCACGTAGTAAGGACACTGCATCGAACCCCAAACAGTTACTCCCTCGGCTTCGTTGGCTATGGCGATCACGCCATTGTTTTCTATGTAGAGTTGCTCTTGGGCCCCGGTGAAGTATTCGCCCTCGATGATCTTGTCTGCGCTCGCCCAGACGTCGTCAACGTTCCCTTTATCAACCAGAAACGATTTGAAGACGTTGTCGGTACCCCAGATGATTTCGGTTTTGTTTACAGAATCAGCAAGGGTGAAGACTGCCGGCAGCGCTTCGATCTCCAGTCGGACGTGGCGCCGAGCTTCCTCCAGCAGATGTTTGTCGGGGTGAGCAAGGAGAACGACCGGTTCTTCCGGATGATTAACTACTTCCGCGGCGAGGTAGGGCTGATCGTTTAGAATCAACGCAACGTAGTTTTCCCCGGGGATATCTGGCGCAGTAACAATCGTGAATTCGCTCCAGGGAATATCGCCTTCGAAATGGATCCCCTTGATTCGTCCACGCGCGACCGAACTACGCACCGTCGCGCCGTGGAGCATTTCCGGAAACGAAATGTCATCAACATACAGCGCCTGGCCAGTGACTTTCTTGCGGCCCTCCTTGCGCGGCGCTGATTTACCGATCGGGTGATTGGTTGTTGGTGTTGCAGTCATTCGGAGTAAGGTACTGATTTCTTTGTTTTCTTGACAAGCATTCAGCGTGGCTACCTTCCACCAGCCGCGCAGGCGGCGGCATTTAGTAGCACCGTGCGTTAGCGCGGTGGTTCTGAAAATGGCGCCGACCTGAGCGCCAAAGGTGCGACACTAAGTTCGGCGAAGGCAGTGTCGGCCCTATTGGGCCTCACTAATTTGGTCATCATCATCCACGCCCTTACGGACGTGATCGGGATATTGTCGGGAAAGGCTGCACAGCCCTCGGGTCCCATTTGGTGTGACCAACCTTCGGGCTGCGTCGGCGCTTATCTTTCGTGTATAGTACCGCCGCTTTTCCAATCCTAGCTTACGTGTTCAGCCAAAATCCGATCTGAACTCAAGGAGTGTTAGATGAAAATGAGAATCCTGCTACCGATGTGCGTGGTGATCGGTCTCTTACTCGTGGCCTGTGGCAAAACTGAAGTGACCGTAAATACTAATTCCGCCACTGCACCTGCGACCAAGGCAACCCCGGCTTCTACCCCTGCCTCCACCGCAGTCTTGAGCAGTGACAAAATTGGCGTACCTGACTGTGACGACTTCATCGCCGCCTATGATGCGTGTGTAACCAGCAAAGTTCCCGAAAGCACGCGCGCCCAATATAAGACGAGCATCGAGCAATGGCGAACCTCGTGGCGTCAACTTGCCGCCAACCCAAACACCAAAGCCACCCTGGCGACCGTCTGCAAGCAAGCAGCCGAGCAGGCTAAGGTATCGATGAAGTCTTACGACTGCGCATTCTGATTGCTGCCCACCACGAAGTAGGGCAGTAGAAGTCCCGTCCGAACCTCAGGCGTTTAGAGTTCAAGTTTTAGCTTGCGGCTTTGGTTAGAGCAACCTAAAGGTTGAACTCTAAAACGCCTGCATATCCCGACAACAGTCGCCTCCGAGATCACCGTGTACACATATCGGACTATCTGACTGAAACTTCTGGACCAGGACGACTAACAATCTCAGGGTTCGGGAACAGAAAGGTTACGGCAGATTTTCCTGGCAAGCTGATTTGAAACTTCCGTATGGCGAGGTACCGCTTCTACTGCTCCGGTTCGTGGGTTTATCCAAAGCGAATGTTCGCGACCTTCCCGCTTCAGGTAGCAGCCATGTCTACGCAGATGCCGCAACAACGAACTGCGTTTCATTGCACAACAACCGTGTCCTGAATCGCATCCTGTGGCACGCCGCGCAAACCATCTTCGCGCCTATCTTCAAGTATCAGTGCGATTGCCTCTGATAAATTTGCTCGGCACTCTTCAATAGTCCGGCCTTGTCCGTTTGCGCCGGGTATTTCAGGGCAATAACCAATAAACCAATCTCCTTCTTCCTCAATGACCGAAGTGAATTCGTTGTGCATGCTAAGGCTCCTTAGACTAAATGAACTCAATCATGTTGCTATACGCCAGAGAGAATCAATTGCCGTTCCAAGGGCAGGCTCGTCACAGCCACTCAAGGCGTCGAAACTTTGTTTATTCGCCGGTAAGGCGCCGGTAGGCTTTCTCGAAAAGCGGAATGAAGTCTTCCACCTTCGTCTTACCGGGCTCGATGTAATAGACGGCTTGTTTCCACTGTGTTTCGTACCGCGTCCTCTTTGGTCCAGTGGCTGAGGCCTCCGATTCCGGTAGCTTTACAAACATTGCAAAGGTTTTCGAACCTATCCATTGCACTCCGAAAGCGTTAAAGAATCCAGCCTTGAAACTGCAGTAATGCTTGTTGAACTTGGTCTCAAGGTGCCACCCTTTCTTCTGGACTAGCTCCTCGGTGTCCTTGGCGTAACGGATAAATTCTATTACGCTCCTCTTGTTGTAGCCTCGCCTCACATAAAAATCAGCATCATAAATTTCAAGACCCGACACCGGTCGTGCAACTCGCCTTGGCTGCTCCGATTCGAGGCGGTTGACCAGCAGAAAACTGTTTCCGGTCTCTACCCATCGTTTCACTTCGATGAGATCAACTGGGTAGTTTATTTTGTTAACAATGTCCAGAGTTGAGCGCAGTATGGTAGGTGCGATGACGATTATCCGTACCTCACAATCGTCCCAGCTCACGGTCAAGTCGTCGGGTTTTGTCTCTGCCTCCAGCCACAGAGATTTGATCGAATCAGGATTAGTTTCTGCCCAAAATGCATATTGAAGCACTTGAGGAATGATCGAGGCGTCGACCGTTACGTTCTTCATCTCGATAATACAAATGTTTCCATCCTTGTCGAGTCCGACGATGTCCGGAATCCCTTGCTTGGTGCCGCCCCTGATCTGGCGCTTTAAGAGAAAGATGTCCTCGAGGATTTCCGGCGTGGCGAAGATGAGTCGCTCGAATTCCTCCTCGGTGCGAAACGGCGTTTCGACTAGCCGCGTGGTAGCTTCCTTAGATTTCCAGAAAAGATTGGCCATATCTTGCCTAGTTGTAGTTTTCGATTTGAAAGTCATTGTAGTGGATCTGCGGCTGGAACATTGTTTAATGAAACCTCACCTGCTCCACAACAACAGCCTAACCGCATCAAACTATGAGCGTCCATTCAGCAGATGACTTTCGCATCGACGACCAACAATGACAAATCAAATGGTGTGCTAAGGTTTGGCAATCACCAACGGGTTAGCCTCCAGCTCACGCCGGTAGAACACACGTGGTCGCTGCACCGTTCGTTTCTGCGGGTCGGCAACATCTTGCTCGCCCTCCGCGAATGCGATCCCAACTCCAACGCCGCGGGTTTGCCTCATCTTCTCTTCCTGCATCTGCGGTACTCGATCGGTGGCAAAATCCAGCCACTCCCTCGCGTTTAGCACTCCGTCTTTTGGTTCGCTATCCGCGATCGGCGTCTTGAGTCCTTCTTCCACCAGAGCGTAAGTCAGCAGGCCATGGCCCAGTTGCGCAGCTTCGAGCGCTGCCTGATAACTCTGCGCCGCG
>DATKIS010001084.1:0-3729 GCA_035543975.1 Pyrinomonadaceae bacterium | reverse complement strand
AAGGCCGCCCCGGGTAATCAAAGGGCGGCCTTTAGTCTTGGGTTTGAAGATCTGCGTGCTGGTTGTCGCTGATAGTCGTTGCGGCAAAGAACCGTTGAACGTACTGAACGTCTTTCGTTTGGAAACGCTGTTCGAATTTATTGCGCGCTGCTGTCAGGGCACAGCTGTGCAATACTTCCGGTTTTCTGTCACAAACAGCCTGAGATCGTTCGCGGTATGGGTCGCCGACGATTGTGGCGAGCATGCAAGTGTTTTCGTCCTGGTTAACAGTTGCCGCCTTAGGCCTCAGTCTGGTTATCGGATGGCAAGCACTGACTGTTTTGATCCCGACGCTGACGTCTCCAATGTTTTGAGATTTCAATATGCATAGCGTTCCTCCTCCTTCTCAAGGTAGCTTTCTACGAGCCGTTTTTCGCCACTGGATTACCCTGGTGGGCGGGTGCGCGGTCATTGTGTTACTCGGTATCGGTGAGAGGACTACTGGAAAAAATATTCCGCGTTCCATCTACCTTCTCATGTTGGCTCTATTGTTTTGCGTGGCTTGCTACCTCGCATGGCGAGATGAACGCAGGATGAGGGGTGAAGAGTTCAGCCTGTACCAATCCGAGAAAGCGAAGCAAAATGAGATTCTCCAAAAGCTGGAAAATCAAGAAGACCGACAAGCGAGGCGTAAGTGGTTACGCGAACAGTTGGGAAAACTTCTCAAAGAAGGGGACCAGATTAGGTGGGGAGTCATGAGTCAGAAGGCAGGCGCCCACCGCGAACATACGCAGTGGATAATCAGAGTCAATGAGTTCTTATCGCAAGAGCCCGAATTTGATCTTTCACACCGCGCACGCTTCGACGCTACGCAACTGGCAGCTATTTCTGAATTCATCAAAGAATTCAATTGATAGCCAGACCAGTCAATTGAATTGTGACCCTCCACTCGCATCGCCTGTGGCCCAGCAAGAGTTGCGAACTTTCAATGATGCAAAGGGCAATTAAGATTAATTCGCACTTTCGGCCACGATTCATGCACGATTTGTACTTTCGGCCAAACTATGCTGCATATGCGGTTTCGATGAGCGAGCTAATAGCGCGATTTTCTTGATCCTTTCGGCCAAACTATGCTGCCGGTCACGGCCAAGGTATGATTCAAGTGACACAGCAGCAACTCCCAGCGAATCAAACCAGGACTGATGAGGCCAACCTTCTTTAGAGGCTTTAAGCCCATCCTTCGTTCGTACCGCTCCAAGAACAGAACTTATTCTAAGACGGCCTTAAGGAGAGACAGATGACACGACTAAGAAAGACCATTCTGATTACAGCGCTGGCGGCGCTGGCAGCTTTACCCGTCGCTGGACGACTTGCGACCATCCCGGCGGCAACCGCCGAGACTACGGTGGACGAAAAGGCCAAGCCCACGAAGGTTGCCTATCTCCCAATTCCCGGGGGCGACTACAATATTGACAAGAGCCACAGCGTAATCGGGTTCTCCATCCGTCACAACGAAGTCACCCTGGTGATGGGCCGCTTCAAAGACTTCACTGGTGCGATTCATTTTGACGACAAAGACGCGAGCAAGTCGTCGGTACAGTTTGCGGCCAAAGTCGAGAGCATCGACACCGGCGTCACTGGTCGCGACAACCACCTGCGAACCGCTGACTTTTTCGACGTAGCGAAGTATCCGGAGATGACTTTTAAGAGCACGAAGGTCGAGCGCAAAGGCAAAGGCTACGTGCTTACCGGGGACTTCACCCTCAAGGGCGTGACTAAGCAGGTCGTGCTGCCGTTTACTATCACCGGCGCCATCAAAGACGGACGTGGCAACACCCGCATCGGCATCGCAGCGCAGACCAGAATCGATCGCCGCGACTACGGCATCACCTGGGGCCACGCGCTCGCCGCTGGCGGCTTCGACGTCGCCCACGACGTGATGATTGACCTCAACCTGGAAGCGATTCAGCCGGCACCCAAGGCGGCGGGCTAATATCCGGTTTTTTCGCAATGAGCGTTTATGAAACGGCCACCCTCGCGGGTGGCCGTTTGATTGTTGGGGCGAAGCCCGCGGCCGGCCGTCTCGTTGTAGGGGCGGCACTCCGTGGCCGACCCTCCGTTACACACAAACCAGGTGATTACGACTCTAACCTTCCTCCCCGCCTCCCCGAGGGCGGCCACGGAGTGCCGCCCCTGCAAAGTTAGGGCGTGGCGTCTCCCTATTGCCTCACGTAAAAAAGTACTCGAAATGACATTCGTTGCCTCAAATGAAAAAGTACTCGAAGGGGTTGATGAAAAGTTAAGGTGAATTACCACCGCAGTTGAGCCGTGTGTTAGAGTTTTGGTGGCCGGCGCGGAGGATAGGGCAACGCTGGAGAGCGACCTGAGCGCCGACGTCGGTGCATATACGGATGGGCAGGGCGATTCGCTCTGCCCTTTGCTTTGCCCATCCGGTATGCGAGAAAGCGATAAACTCATTCCTGGGCCTCAAAAACTGTTGGTCCTGAGGGCGGTAGACACGGCCACCATCCGCGCGCATTCACGCCAGTTGGTTTGGCTCTTCGTTTTTGCCAGCCGTTGTTGCAAGCGTTCGATCTTTCGTTTCAAAGCAGCTGGATTTAGCGTCTCATACCTGGTCCGCAAAAGCTGTTTCTTTGCTTTGCTGACCTGGGTTGATTGCAAGACGCGCTGATAAGGCGTCAGCGCCTGGTCATAGCACTTCTTCACTCTACTGCCAATCCGTTGCTTGGACTTGAGCTTCATAGTAGGTTGGAAGAAGTTCGTATAGAGCCGCAGATAGCTATACAACTCATTGAGCAAGGCAAATTGCTCATCAGTATCATAGCGTGCATAACCTACGGCACGGCGGACGATAGAATAGTTCTTCTGCTCCACAAAACAATTATCATTCTTGCGATAGGGACGCGAACGAGTGAAGGTGATCTGCTCCTGCCGACAATAACGAAACAGCTGCTCGTTGATGAACTCTGAGCCATTGTCACTATCCAGCCCGAAGAGCGGAAAAGGCAGGTTTTTCCGCACTTTCTGCAAGGCCTCAAAGACGTGCGCCTGAGCTTTATTACGTACGGCCATGGTCTCGGTCCAGGTAGTGGCAATATCGGTGAAATCCAGCGTCTGACAATAATCGCCAGCGGCTACCCCGCCATCGTGGCCCACCAGATCGATTTCTCCAAAGCCCGGCTGTTGCTCGTTCCACTCGGCAAAGGTTCGAATCGGGATCTGATGTTTGAGTAAGGTCCCTGGTTTGGTGCGCGCCTGTCCCCGCAACTCATATTTGCGTCGCTCTGTGCGCAGCAGGCGATCGACGGTCGCCGCGCTGATCCGCAGCAGCTTCGCTCTAGTCGCCGCCTCGCACTGCAATTCGTTGTGGCGCTCCAATACCGTTATCAACTCTGGTAGGGCCGGCTGCAAACGCTTGCCGCAAATGTAATCCATCAATCGCCAAATCTTAATCAGCGCCACTTTCACTTTCTCATCGTAGTAGGCCGACCGACACCGCGCTGAGCGCTTGCAGATATCCGCTTCCAGAGTTTGCTTCCCCACCTGCACTCGTCGCCCATGTTGACGCAGCACCCGTCGAGCATAAACGCGACTGTAGTCCGTCAGCTCCACTAACTCGCTTAAGATCAAGCTTTTCTCTTTCTTCCCGCTGCGTTGATACCGTGCTGCCGCTTTCGCTACTACCGCCTGCCGCTGTTGCATCGTGAGCCTCATCCTTACCTCCTCGTG
>DATKIS010001083.1:0-3229 GCA_035543975.1 Pyrinomonadaceae bacterium | reverse complement strand
TCGCACAGCCGCCCTCGTCCTGTTTCATGGCCTCGATTGCTTTATGGAGCGGTGTAGAGGGAGAGATACAAACGTAGTCGTCAGTCTCCATCGAGCTCACGACGTCCATGCGGGCCTGCCGCGACGAGGCAGTTTTGGCTATGGCAACCGACGGTGTTTGATGGGCTGCTGGCTGCTCACCTGACATTGAATGATTGCTCCGAACCGAATGGAGTGATAGCGGAGACGTATTCTAGATCCTGCTGAAGTCTAACACAAAGCGGGAAGGGACGAGGGGAATGGGGAAGGGGAAGAGGGGGAAAGAGGAAAGGGTAAAGGGGAATAGGGGGAACGGGGAAGGGGTAGGGCGTTTCTTTCCCCTATTCCCCTTTTGCCCCTTTCCCCTTTTCTTTCAGCGCCTGCAGCTCCTTATCATAAGGCGACATTTCCACGAGTTTGCTAATAACTTCCGGCAAGACTTTCAGGGTATGGTCGATCTCCGCTTCGGTGTTGTAACGCCCGAGTGAGAACCTGATCGAACCCTGTGCGGCCGAGTAGGGCACATTCATCGCGCTGAGCGTGGGCGACGATACCTTTGTGGTTGAATGACACGCGGAACCGGTGGAGACGCAAATGCCGGCGTTGTCGAGATGGACCAGAATGTTCTCGCCTTCAACGTATTCGAAGGAGATGTTTGACGTATTTGGCAAACGCTTCGCGCGATCTGTGGTTCCGTTCAATCGCGCGTTGGGAATCTCTTTTAGTATTTCGTCTTCAAGTTTGTTGCGGAGACGCTCGATGCGTTCATGCTCATCAACGGTTTGCGCCAGTTGGCAGGCCGCGCCCAGCGCCACGATATTTGGAACGGCAGAAGTCCCGGCTCGGCGACCTTGTTCCTGACTGCCGCCAATGATAAATGGAGGGAGCTTCACTCCCTGGCGAATGTATAGTGCCCCGATTCCCTGGGGTGCATGCAGCTTGTGACCCGATAGCGCGAACAGATCGACCTCGATCTCCTTGAGGTTGATCGGAATCTTGCCTACCGCTTGCACCCCGTCAACATGAAAAACCGCGTCCGAGTTCTTTCGTATGATCTTTCCCATCTCTTCTATTGGAAAGAGCACGCCGGTTTCATTGTTGGCCAGCATCACCGAAACGATTCCGGTGTCAGGTCGCAAGGCCTGGCGCAGGTCATCGAGATTGAGTTCGCCAGCTCCATCGACCTCGAGCCAGGTTACTTCGCAACCAATCTCACCCAGGTGAACACAGAGATTCCGGACGGCCTCGTGCTCGACGCGAGTGGTGATGATGTGACGACGCGTCGGGTTCTGCTCTAGAAAACCGCCGATGGCCCAGTTGTCCGCCTCAGAACCGCAGGAAGTGAAAACGATCTCGCTGGTCTCAGCCGCGCCTAGTAAGCCCGCAACTTGCTCGCGAGCGCGCTCGACAGCGGCCTTCATTTGCCGGCCCAGTGAATGGGCGGACGAAGGATTGCCGTAGAGTTCAGTCAGGTAGGGTTGCATCGCGTTGAAGACTTCGGGCGCGACGCGCGTGGTTGCGTTGTTGTCCAGATAGATCATGGTGGATGAATGGTAAATGGTGAAGGGTGAATGGATCAAAGGGTAATAGTGCATAGTAAAAGGTAAATGACAGGGAAGGGTGCCGTTTCTGTCATTTACTATTCACCATTTACCATTTACCCGCTCGGTGATCGTCAAGGATATCTTCAATCAACGGCCAGCACGAACGGCAACCGGCTCCTGCGTTACACGCCCGCGTAACCTCGGCAATAGTTGTCAAGCCCTTCACCTGGATTTCGCGTTCGATAGTTTTCTCAGAGACTGCGAAACAAGTGCAGATGAGCGCCTGTTCACCTTCCCATGAGTCCCTCCTTGCATCGCTATATTCCTGGATAGCGTTAATGAGAGCTTCCCATGCTAATGCAGCACAGTCTGCGCGGTCAGCTTCAACCTGGTCGAACCGTTCCGCTAATAGATCAACCTGCTGGATCAACGTTGCCGCTTCACCGGTAGTCTTCCCCTGTACTTGTTCCGTCAGCACCGAAGCTGAAGCTACCAGGGCACTGCATCCAGCCGCCTTGAATTTTGCTTCTACGATTCGCTGCGATTCGTCGATATGAAGTGAAATGCGCAAAGTGGCCCCGCAGCGAAACGAACCCGACCGGCCGACAAAGCTAGGCGCGCGCGCATCACCGACGTTTCTCGGATTGAAGAAGAATTCACTTACCGGCAAAGATCGCCTCGCATGAAGGTATCTTCCAGTTGGTTTGCACAAAAAGTCTTATTAGTGTGATTTCGTGGATCGTATGACTCCGACTCTCAAACGCACGATCCAAGAAATCACACGAAAGAACCCGAAGCAAATCTAAGGAAGCAAATGTAGCATGCTGGCGGACGCCATCGTTGTCCTGAAGCTTACCCGCTGTTATAGAATGCCCGCCCCATGTTTAGCAGGTTTCGTCAACGCAGCTTAGAGCTGGAGCACCTCGACAAAGGCGACTATACGTCCGAGGAGTATGAGGGCTGCATAGTTGAGCTCCAGCGAGTAAATCGCTGGCTGGGAGACGCCAGCGCGCTGCGCGATTCATTGCTGCGCGAAATTGAAACGTTGCAGCTGCGCAGCTTCTCGGTTATCGACGTGGGTGCTGGTTCCGGTGAGCTTTTGCGCCTGATTGCGGAATGGGGACTTAAGACGGAACGGAAGGCGCAACTCGTTGGCGTGGAGCTGAACGCTCGGTCTGCGCAGGCAATTATTCAGCAGTCCAAGAGCTTTCCGGCGATAAGTGCTGCCCGGGGTGATGCCCTCCGGCTTCCGTTTAGCGATGGTCAATTCGACTTTGCCATCTGTTCGCTGTTCACCCACCACTTCAAAGACGACCAGGTCGTCGCGATTCTGCGAGAGCTCAGCCGGGTGGCGGCTCGAGGAATCTTTGTGATAGACCTGCATCGCCATCCGGTGGCATATTGCTTTTACACGACGATCGGCCGACTGTTTTTGCACAACCGCCTGATTCGGGAAGACGGTGCGCTTTCGATCCTCCGAAGCTTTGTGCCGGATGAATTAGCTGAACTGGCGAAGCGTGCCAATCTCAAGGGCATCGAGGTGCAGCGCCACTTTCCGTACCGCCTGGTCCTGGCAGCTGCGCCATCCAACGGAAGTAGCGGCCGGAAAGTTGAACAACAGAACGGTCCACGAGAGAACACGAGATAGCCTGCGGAATTCACAGACA
>DATKIS010001082.1:0-2486 GCA_035543975.1 Pyrinomonadaceae bacterium | reverse complement strand
CTGTTTGAGTTGCGCCTCCATCGACGGATTCAATTTCAATCCGTTCCCCCGTGCTGAATAACGGAATCCATAACTGCCCCACAGAATTCCAACCGAAACCAGACCGATGACGAGCAGTGCCGCAGCAAGTCGAGCCGCACGCTTACCGATAGAAAGTTGCAAGCCCGGGTCCACTGACTTTCGGCGGAGTACCTCGATGCCTGCCAGAATCACCAGCATCGGGAAGACGAGCACAGCACTGTGCTTGGAGGCCAATGCCAATCCCACGGCAAGACACGTGATTGCAAGCCGCGTTACCGAGGGCACCTTGATGTACCGATAGAACGCATAGATCGAAGCCAACAGGAAACAGGCTTGTATGGCGTCTGTGGTCACCAGTGCTCCATGCGCGAGCAGGGTTGGGTCAAAGACCAGCAGGCCGAGCGCAACGAATCCCGCGGTGGTGCCGAACATCTCCCTGGCCGTGAGAAACACAATCACCAACAACAATAGCGTGAAGATCGAAGCCGCGATCTGCGCCCGAAAAACAAGCTTGTCGGCGTCATTGTGAAAGATGAAATCCCTGCCACCGAGAACTGCCTCCAACCGGTAAGGACGATCCTGCAGCTCTGGCACATTCAGAGGCGTGCGAAGGAGGGATAGGGTGGCAACGAACTTGACCAGTGGTGGGTGCTCGGGATTCAGCCCGAAGTCACCCTTCCATGACCTGTATCCGGAATAGATGTGGTCGGGTTCGTCCCAGGTAACGGTGTTCGCGCGTGACGTTAGCGCCAAATGGATGGCGAAGAGCACTATGAATGCGCCCACGCCCGCAATGACCGACCACTGTTGAGAGGTCTCTCGCACTCGAGTCACGGCTCGTATACCTCGCGAAATGAAGTCAAAAGAGCAACATTAACAAGAAGATTAAATGTCCGGGTCTGAATCCACAATGTTAACGGTCGGATCGGAAACGGACGATCGATTGATGAACAACGGTGCTAACCACTCGCTGCGATATAGACTATTTCGCAGCCCTTTGTAAATGTGACTCCCCCGTAATTCAACGATCCGAACTTCCCGTCGGCATCCTTGATGAAGCCGATTACCTTCACCGTTTCCTCCGGGCAGCATCACGACGCGAATAGAGTGCGGCTGGGTATAAGGCGTGCGGAAAGCGTATTGACCGTCGCTTCCGATAGAGGGAGTGGAATCGGTGCCGTCGCCCATGACGCACCTCACACTTTTGGAGCGCGGTACCTTGTTAAGCACCCCAGCCGGGCTGCCGGGCTGGGGACCCCGCATTACCGCTTTGGTAATCGGCGACCTGTCGCCGCCGTCCTCAGCATCATTGGACCCCTGTTGGCTTCATATTCCATCACCGACAGGCGGCGACAGGTCGCCGAATACCAAAGCGCTGACAAGGCAGCGCACTCCAAAAACCGCCCGCGATGTTCGTTTGACCCGCAGGCATTCAGAGGCAGGCAGAAGGAGGCAGAAGGACTAGTCTCATCGACCAAAGATTCTTTACATTTTCCGCCCGGGAGAATAGTCTCAGCGGCTAATTCACTTCACGATCGCTCTTAGCCCTGAAAGGAGTTCGCTCATGCCCAACGATCCCGGTCTCGCAGGTGATAGCTGCATCTTCATGGAAGCAATCCCCGGTGATGGAGGAAACCAGAATCCAAATGATGTTTGGTGGCTAAGCCCGGACATCACCCTGACCGGCCCGGTTTCCGGTTTGGATAGAGCTGACGCCGGCCAAAGCAATGCGATTAAGATCAAATTTCGTCGTAAACCCGCCGCTAGCGGTTGCGTGTTTCCCGGTGATGAAAGCGTCACCGTGGAGGCGTGGGTTGCAAATCCATCACTCGTAATGGCGCCGCGGCGTCGCGGCAGCGCCGCGCGAGTGGGTTTCATTGGCTCACCCCTCCCACCCGAAGGTGGCAGTCACATACAACAAATCGATTGGACGCCCCCGTCAGCATCCCTCCCAACTCCACTCTTCGACAATCCGCAAGAGCCGGGCTCCAAGTGTTTGGTTGCGCTTTGCTATCCCAACAGTCTTACTCCCAGCACCACTCAGTTCTTCGTGCCCGGCGATCAACACGTGGCCCAGCATAACCTGTGCATCCTGGTGGCGAGCAGCGACAAAGCACTACTGGAAGTCAACACTTTCAATCCCGCCAATCTGGCTGTGCTGCCGCCGGTGAAGTTGCGTGCCGTGCTCGACCTGACTCCTACCGCGTTTGTGAAAAAGATGGTGCTCACCAGAGTCCAGGGGCTACCCGGGTTTCAGCAAATCCGAACCGCGGGCTTACCGCAGGGTTTCACTTTCGATCTAACCGGATTGCAGGTGAGCCAGGTGGTGGACAATTCTCATACGTCCGGCTCCCCGGCGCCTCTGCATCCGAATCCGAGTTATGAAGCGAAGGTCGAGCTGTCCGGAAATCTGACAAAGATCAAATTTGTCGCGAACTTGAAAGGTGCTCAGCCGGGGGAAGTCT
>DATKIS010001081.1:0-4307 GCA_035543975.1 Pyrinomonadaceae bacterium | reverse complement strand
ATGCCAAGCCATTGCAGATGATCGACCTCATCGTGCCAATGGAGCGCCAGGCTGCCGCCCAACGTCGCATCGAAGGCCAGATCATGTTGGAGCATGGGCTACCGGCTGAGCGAATGGCATTGCGTCTTTATCGCAAAGATTTCGGCGGCGAGGCCACGTTGCTGGAAGAAACCAACACCCTCGCGGGTGGTGCGTATGCCTTCTCCTTCAATCCGGGCGGAGCTGTCGCCAGCCTCGAAGTGCGCGCCATCAATGGCGACGGCGAGGAGATCCCGCTTTCCAAACCATTGAACCACCTCAACGCCGGCACCAGCGCGAATTTGAATTTAGTTGCGCCTGACACTCTCCAACCGCTGGCGGCAGAATACCGGCGCCTGAGGACGGACCTCACGACCCATCTTGGTGAGATAACCAGGCTGGCCAATGCGAAAGAGAACGACGAACGCCAGGACCTCACTATTTTAAACCGCGCAACCGGTTGGGACGCGCGCCTAATTGCACTCGCCTCGACTGCCGAACGATTCACCGCCGCCGCCGACGTACAGCTGCCGCGCGAGTCTGTCTACGGTTTGCTGCGCGCCGGACTCCCCTCCGACAAATTAATGCTGGCCCAGGTTGAGCCGGACGTGGCAGAACAGGCGCTCAAGACGGTGCGTGATGCCGGCATCGTGGATCTCACCGACCAACAGATCACAGACTTCAAAGGACAGTTTGTCGAGTTCTCAACCAGGGTGCGCCTGAACGTCCAAACTCCCGGGTCGCAGTCGACCTATGGCCAGTTGCTCGAGGCCTCGGGCCTGGGCCCAGAGGCCACAGCCAAGTTTGGCCCGGTCTATCTCAATCACCGCGGTGATGGCGCGCAACTGTGGGAAGAGGCCCGCAAGGCTGGGCTGGAAGAAGCCCAAATCGGCAAGCTGCAATTGCAAGGCAAGTTTGCTTTCCTGGCCGGCAACAGCGAGACGATGACTGCCGCGCTGATGTCCAAACAGATTAATGATCCGATGGAGTTGGTGGAGCGGGACTTCCACCGGGCGGACGCATGGGTCACGGAAATCCTAACGCAGGCAGATATTCCTTTGGAACGTCGAAACAATCTGACTGAAGCTGACAAGCAAAGCTTGGCGGGCATCATTCCGGCCGCTTACGCAGCAGATACAGTAGAGGATCGTCTGCAGTCTTACGCTGAGAACATGGCCAACAAGGTGCTCGTGAGTTATCCCACGCATGCGGTAGCGCGGGGAATCGAGCAGGATGAAATCGTTCTTCCGTCGGACCGCGACGCCACCTTGAAGCTGGTGAAGAATGCGGCGGCGCAGGGTTTCCGGTTGGGCGAGACGCCGGTAGCAACGTTCATGAAGACCCATACCGGAGTCCGGGACGGCATCGGCGAAGCCGAGTTCCAGGGAGCCCAGCAGCAGGTCAAGAGGCTGCAGCGCGTCTACCAGATCACTCCCACCAATGAGGCGATGCCGGTTCTCCTGGCTGCCAACATCACCTCTGCCTTTGACGTGATGGCGTATACCGAAGACGAGTTCATCGCTCTCTACTCCCGCAAATACTTCGAGCTGTATGGCAAGACACCCTCGCCGGCGGAGGCCAAGCTGGTACGCCGCAAGTCGAGTCAGGTCACCAACGTCACTTACAACCTATTCACCATCGCCAGGAAGTTGGATACCGAACCGCCGGTCGCCGGGATGTCGGCGCCGCTGGAGGTGCGCGAAAGTGTGCGCAACGAGTTGATCAAACAGTTTCCGACCATGGAGTCGCTATTCGGTTCGATGGACTTTTGCGAGTGTGAACACTGCCGCACGGTCCTCAGTCCCGCAGCTTATTTGGTTGACCTGCTGCAATTCGTTGATGCCGAACCCGGCGTGTGGGCCAATTTCCTCGCCCAATGGAAAAAGAATCACGGCGAACAAACCTACCCGCATAAGGACCATAACGGGAATCCGATGAAACCGTATGATGTCCTGGTAGCTCGCCGCCCGGACCTGCCGCACATCGCGCTCACCTGCGAAAACACCCACACGGCGATGCCCTACATCGACATCGTCAACGAGATCCTCGAGTACTACGTCGCTAACGGGAAGTTGGCGGAAGCCGCCGCTCACGACACGGGTGAAGCCACTACTGCCGAACTTTTGGCAGAACCCCAGAATGTAATCAGCGACGCCTACGACTTGCTGCGCGAGGCGCTTTACCCACTCACCCTGCCCTTCGATCTCTGGATCGAAACGGTGCGGGCGTTCTGCAATCACTTTGAAACGCCACTCGCGCAACTGCTGGAAGTGTTTCGACCGAGCGACGAGCTGTTCGCACCCGCGCAAGCGTTTGACCGCTCCAGCATCTTCATGGAGTCGCTGGGCCTATCCAGCGCCGACTTGGCCATTTTCACCGACGCCGATCCTTTGAGCGACGATCGGTGGCATGAACTTTACGGCCTCCCCGCAGCGAGGCCTGCTATTCAGAATCCGACAAATGATCAAGACGCAACCTTGACGGTTGACAACGCAGCGGCCAGGAAGTTTCGGGTCGGTCTGGCCTGCACTTACCTAAACGTGAGTGCTGATTCCCTAAACCCGGAATCGAAGACCATCTCGTTGATTGGCCCGGCTGACTCTGGCGAACCCGGCCAGACACTCATCACCTTCGCCGGTGTTTGGACTGCGCGTCCTAATGTCGGCGATCTGCTGGTCTGCGATGTGCCGGCAATGCTGAGTTCAGCGAAAACACTCGCCCGGCGGCTGAGCGTGACCTACAAGGAGATCGCTGCCATTGTCGAGACCGGATTCGTGAACCCGAGGTTGACCGAGGTTGCTCTCCTCTACAAGTTGGGGGTCAGCATCCATGACGCCCGGCTCTACACCGACCACAAACTTTTCTACGAACAGAACGAAGATCTCATCGGAGCGGACCGCGGCACATTGTCGCCGGCCGACCAACAGCGATTTGATGACCTGTCGCAGACGGTGCCTGACACACACCAGACTGGTTGGGAGATCGTGAACGAGTTGAAGGCATTTGAGCAGCGATTGAAGGATCTGGCCGCCGAGTTCGACACGCCCCTCAATCAACTCCAAACGGAGATTCAGGACATATCCTTCGACCAGGTTTTGGTGCTGGCGGATACCGATGCGGGATGCAATTTCGACTTGACCACCGTCCAATATGCCGATGGCACAAAAGCCGATCCGATAGTCTTTCTGCGCATCAACCTCTTCGTACGTTTGTGGCGAAAGTTGGGCTGGAGCCTTGACGAGACTGATCGCGTTTTGCAGGCGTTCATTCCCCAGAACACGCCTTTCGAGACGGACAACCTGGCGCAGCAACCTCTCCAGACCGCGCTGATCTACATTGCCCACCTCAAGGAACTCAACGAAAAACTACGCCTGGGCAAACAGGGACGTCTCAAGCTAATCACCCTGTGGACAGACATTGCCACCAGCGGTCGGAAGCCGCTTTACGCGCAACTCTTCCTCACGCGAAACGTGTTGAAGAGCGACTCCGTATTCGATAATCCACTCGGGCAATACCTGACACAGGGTGACAAGATCAAGGACCACGTGCTGGCTTTGCAGAGCGCACTGGGACTTACTGCTGACGATATCAGCCGGATCCTCTCAGAGGCTGGAACATCCTTCGACACGGCTGACCTGACGCTGCCGAACGTGTCACTGCTCTACCGTTATGGGTTGCTCGCGAAGGCCCTGAAACTATCTGTGCGCGACCTCATCGCGCTCAAGCAGCTCTCCGGTCTCGATCCGTTCATTTCGTTACATCCTGACCCACTGGCAGATACACCCGACGGAGTTTTGCCCGCGAAGGACGCGATCGAATTCGACCATCCTTTCTCGCAGACCATTCGTTTCGTTGAGGTGGCTGCTGAGGTTAAGGAAAGCGGATTGAAGGTTGAGGACCTCGATTATCTGCTGCGTCACCGTTTCGACGAAACCGGGAAGTATCGTTCAAACCCGGACGAAACGATGGCCTTGCTGAAGACGCTGGCTGAGGGTGTCCGTTCCCTCCGCGCCGAGCATGCTGTTCCGGCCGCTGCCGGGGCCATGAGTGACGAGGTCTTGCGGCAGAAACTCGGCCTGGTGCTGGCGCCTGATGTGGTGGCGCGCTTCCTCGGCATGGTGAACGGCACGGTGGAGTTCACCGCGACGACCACCGGTGTGGAGGAGCTCAAACCGGCAATCTTTGCCAAAGAAGAGCGCATTCGACAACTTAGCTACAAGGAAGTGCCGAACAAAGAACAGAAGCTCACTCTCCGCGGCGTCCTCTTCGATGAGCAAAAAACAGAGTTG
>DATKIS010001080.1:0-2477 GCA_035543975.1 Pyrinomonadaceae bacterium | reverse complement strand
TGATATCAAACCGGGCAGCAGCCGTCTGTACGAGCGCGTCGAAGTCCGATTGCTCAGTTCCACCAAATGGCTGAAATCCCACTCCCAACGGCCCATTGATGCCGGTTCGCTTGCTCTTGAGGCCTTGATAGCTGAGCGTGTAGCCAAAGGCTTCTGTTGGGCGCTGCGACCAGACCAGCGCGCCGGAAAAGAAGTTTGCGTTGCGCAGGTTGTCCGGGTCGTTTACGCCTGGGACGAAATTCGCACCGCCAAGGTTGAGGAGGGACACGGGAACGCCGGCTTCATAGCGACGCTGTTCTCTGGTCGACAAGGCAACCGCGTTGATGATGCCGCTCGGCGGCAAGCTGCCGATGCCCTCAGGGTTGTTGTTCAGTTGCACGCGAGAGTTTGCGGCGTAGATACGCCCGGAAAGAGTTGCGGTTGGAGTCACGTTGAAAAGGACCCGTCCCTGGCCGTTGGTGTTCCGAACTTCATCCTGACCGTCGAGACCGCTGGCGACGTTGAGGTGGGAAACGCCGGCACTGTAAACCACGCGATTGTTCGAAGTGCCACCGGCCAGCTGAGCCCGGCCACGAAACATACCAAGGCCGCCGCCTTCGGCAAGCACACTGCCGTGGAATGGGCCGCCGCCTTCGTCAGTCACGAGATTGATGACTCCGCCGATGGCGTTCGAGCCATAGAGCGAAGACCCCGAGCCGCGTAACACTTCGACCCGACTTAGATCCGTGACCATGAGATCCTCAAGGAAGCCTGACGCGTCGCCCTGGGGAGCGGCCGCGTCGCGAAAACGCAGACCGTCAATCAGCACTGCGGTGTCCTCGTTACGCAATCCGCGGGTTTTGATTGACGTGAATGAGCCGGGCCCACCGAGCTGTTGGACCCGCAAACCAGGCACAGTGCGCAGCGCCTCGGTGATGGCGACCTCGTCACGTTCGTCAATCTCCCGGCGATCTATCACCGTCACCGCCTTGGAAACTTCATCGACTGATTGCGGACTGTCTGAGGCGGTCACCACGACGGTGGTCCTCACGCCCGACAGCGCGAGTGGAATATCGACAGTTGCAGACTTGCCGGGCTCGATTACGACGAGTTGCGCACTGGTAGACGCCAGGCCTTCCGCTTCCGCTTCGACCAAATACTCTCCCGGCCCCAGCTTTTCAAAGTGATAAGTACCGGATGCATCCGTGGAAGTGCTGAAGCGCAGATTTCGCGCCCGTGCATAAAGCCGGACGGTCGCGCCCGGTAAACTTGCGCCCTGTGGATCGCTTACCTTGCCGGCCAGAGAACCTTCACCACCCGTTTGCGTCAGGACGAACGTTGATTGCGTCAGCACAAACAGGAACGCGGATACGACTAGGATCAAACTTCTCCAACTTATTCTGTTCATGATTCAAATGTCTCCTTCTCTTTCCCTTCGAAAGAGTGGCAAAGACGCGCGGTATGAGGCCGGTCTCCTGACTCACGGCCGTAGTGCCTGCCTACTCTCTGCGCCTTCCCGTCCATCAGGACAGTGGCTATCGCCGCAGATTTCGTTGCCGTTCACAGTTGCGAGGGCAGTGGCGGTGTTGCACCGCTCTTCCCGTTCACCTCTGACGCATCGTGGTTATCAAAAAACTGCAGAGATCACGAAGATCTCCACACACTGAGTCAGCCGAATTCAGGCGTTTAGAGTACAAGCTTTAGCTTGCGCGTTGGGGCAGCGGCAACCTAAAGGTTGGACTCCAAACGCCTGCGTGGCAGCGGCCATTCTCCTTTCCCGACAAATCCGTTTTGCAAAGTTCCTTACCTGAGCGACTCATGCACCGGCGTAATTCGAGGCACGCCGGTTATTGGGTGTGCATCGACCAAAACCCTTATCGCAAACAATTCTCTGAGGAGCTCCGGCGTCAGCACTTCATCTGGCTCACCAAAAGCGGCGCTTTTTCCGTCTTTCATCAGCAGGATGTGATTTGAAAACTCAGCCGCGAGATTGATGTCGTGGGTAATAACCAGCGCCGATGTCCCTCGGTCGTCGCAGCGTTTTCTCACCAACGCCAGAATGGTCGCCTGGTGTGCGAGATCGAGGTTTGCCGTCGGTTCGTCAAGCAATAGAATCCCAGCTTCCGTAGCCAACGCTCGGGCCAGAACGGCGCGCTGGCGTTCGCCACCGGAAAGTTCGTTCATCAGCCGTTCGCTAAGTTCATCCAGTTGAGTCTCGTGCAGGACTTCCTGCGTCACCTCCACATCGCGGGCCGTCTCCCATCCCCATCCCGAGGTGCTGGCCCAGGCATACCTGCCTCCCAAAACAAACTCAAAGACGGTTACCGGGAAACGAAGGTCGGCTTCCTGAGCTACCACCGCGATGCGCCTGGCGATTCCCCGTCGCGAATAGGAATTAAGCGGGTGTCCATCCAGAAGAATTTCGCCCGAGTCAGCTTTCAAGCCGCCATTGAGCGTCCGCAGCATGGTGGACTTACCGGCGCCGTTTGGTCCGATAA
>DATKIS010001079.1:0-4275 GCA_035543975.1 Pyrinomonadaceae bacterium | reverse complement strand
GGCAGTAGGCAGTAGGCAGTAAGCAGTAGGCAGTAGGCAGCAGTCAGTAGGCAGTAAGCAGTAGGCAGTAGGGAGTCAGCAATCAGTGAGATTCTCCAAAGTTCACAGTCCAAAGTCCAAAAGTTAAAGTCCAGACTTAATACGAAGACTTTGGACCTTGGACTTTGGACAAATGAAAAAGCGATGACGCTTAGGAACCAAAACCCCGCATTGCTGGCCCTTGAAGATGGGCGCACATTTCGCGGTCGCTCGTGGGCAGCCGAGGGTGAATCCTGCGGCGAAATGGTCTTCAATACCTCGATGACTGGCTATCAGGAGGTCCTCACAGATCCGTCCTATGCGGGACAAATTGTGTGCATGACTTACCCGCTGATAGGTAACTACGGAGTAAACAGCCAGGACGAGGAATCCTCGCGTCCCTGGGTGGAGGGCTTTGTCGTGCGTGAGGCTGCCCGGATGGCTTCAAGTTGGCGGGCCGAGGAGACTCTGGATGCTTACCTCAAGCGCTGGAATGTCGTCGCCATCGAAGGCGTCGACACCCGCGCTCTCGTCAGACATATCCGGGACAAGGGAGCTATGCGCGCCTGCATCTCGACCGCTGATCTCAATGAAGGAAGCCTGGTGGAAAAGGCACGTTTGTCGCCGTCCATGGAGAACCGCGAACTGGCCAGCGTGGTCACTACCAAACAACCCTACGAGGTGGAGCCAATCGGCGATCAGCGATTTCATGTGGTGTGCTACGACTTTGGCGTGAAGAGAAATTCGCTGCGACAACTCGCCAAGCTTGGGTGCCGGGTGACCGTAGTTCCAGCCGCCACAAGTTCCGCGGAAGTCCTGAGGTTGAATCCGGATGGCGTCTTCCTTTCCAATGGCCCTGGAGACCCCGCTTCGATGGATAAGGAAGTAGAACAGATCAAATCGCTCATTGGCGCAAAGGTACCGACCTTCGGCATCTGCTTCGGCCATCAGTTGCTGGGGCGCGCGTTTGGCGGCAACACCTTCAAGCTTGTCTTTGGACATCGCGGTGGAAACCAGCCCGTGAAAGACTTGGTGAAAGGTGGCGTGGAAATCACCTCCCACAATCACGGCTTCGCGGTTCAGGCAGACAGTCTGCCGGAAGACGTTGAGGTAACCCATGTCAATCTCAATGACCGTTGCGTCGAGGGAATGCGCCACAAAACTCTGCCGATAATCTCAGTCCAATACCATCCCGAAGCTGCCCCGGGACCTCATGATGCCGAACATCACTTCCAGCGTTTTATCGATCTAATGGATCGAGCTCCTCAATCGAACTAGTTGTTGTTGAGTCAACCCGGCCTCAGAAGCTAGGACGACTATGATCCACGAAAAAACTCGACCAGGCGGTCTCTTTGTGGCTGTTCGTGAAATTTCGTGGAGCGTTCTACGGTTGGGGAGCCGTGTGAATTGCAATCAATCGTCCACCGGCATCTTCAGTTCACCTGTCGTGAGATCAGGCCGCGCGTGAGCCATCTCCTCTGGAGTGGTGTCGGCGTCAGGGTGTCCGAGGTGCTTTACTTCACGATCCGAGACAAGCGTCGAATCGTCGGTTATCAACGCTCCCCCGGTGCCAATCGGCGTTGGTTCAAGAAGATCTGCCAGCCCCTCGCTGCCGCGATGTTCGAGCCAGTGCCGGTAGCTCACCGTTAGGATTGCCACCGCCGGGATGGCGAGAAAGATCCCCGCGATGCCGGCCAGTTCCGCCCCCGAGAGTATTGCTACGATCACTGCCAGCGGATGTAAATGTATGCCCTGGCCAATCAAACGCGGATAGATCCAATAGTCCTGCACGATGCGCAGGATCGCCAGGAACACCAGGGCGAGAACCGCTGAGAAAGGCCCGGCATGGAGCAAAGCCAGCACCGCGGCGACTACGGCGACCAGCAAAGGTCCAACCAGCGGCACAAACTCGCAAACACCGGCGATTACCCCAAGGACCAGCGGGCTGGGAAGTCCCAGAATGGTAAACCCCAGCGCGCAAACTACACCGATAAAAACGCAAGCGGTGAGTTGTGCCCTGATATACGCGGCGAGTGTGCTGTTGATGTCCTGAAAGAATTCGTCACCGCGCCAGCGCCAGCGGCCCTTGGGCAGCATTTGCAAAGCTGAGCGCCGGAAGGTGTCGACATCCTTCAAGAGAAAGAAGCTCAGCACTGGAATTAGAACCAGCCAGGGAATAAAAGCCACCCATCCCACCATGCTGCCGAGCACCGCGCTGACGTTTTGGCTGATCTTCTCGATGACGCTGGGAATCGCCCCGTTGATAGCGTCAAGCAGCGTCCCGGGCATGCGATGGGAACGAAAGTATTCGATCATGCCCTGCATCTTGGTGCCGACCCCGTTCCAGTATTGGCGCGCTTGTTCAGTGAACTCGGGAAACTGGCTACCCAGGCTCGGCGCGAGGAAATAGATTCCTACTACTATCACCGCCACGATGAGTACGTAGGAGAGGCCGATGGCCAGGGTGCGGGGGATGGAGAATTGCCGGCCGGCAAGATGTATCGGCCGGCTAAGAAATGCTACGAGCGGGTAAACGAAATAAGCGAAGAAGATCGAGAGGATTAAGAGCAGGATTACGCCGGTCAGCTTGACGATGACCCAGAGCGTTACGGCGACGGCAAGAACGATGAGAATGACACGGAGAATCGCCCGCGTTTGAGACCAGGATGCCTCGGTAGCAACCTTTGCCGCAGTCCGCGCTACATCCTTGGTGTCTTGAGTGCTCAATTGTTAAGGCTAGGCGTAGAGCCGGGCGATTATTCCGCCGACAGCAAGCTGGTCAGCTGGAGAGATACTCCGAAACTCGACGCCAAAGGTGTCTGGCGTAGCGTGATGAACTACTTCACCCCGCAGTGATAAAGCGTCTTCATGATCCATCAGCAAGAGCCCGAGCTGATCACCAACTCTTACGTTGGGACAGGCGGGCAGGTTACACACCCGCAGGCCGCCCAGACTAATATCACCAGGTTCACCGAGTCCGATAGATTCCTGCAGGCTCACATCCTCAATGGCCAGGGTGAGCCGGGTGTTGACATAGTAGCGCGGAAATCTCCGTCGCTCACGGTCAGGTAAGTTGACGCCGGGGGTGTTCATGATAGCGATCCTTTCAATTGGCAAACTCGTCCACGTCGTCGTCTTCTTCAGCAACGGGGGGTGGCGGTTCGATTATGCGCGGAGCAGCTGGTTCCCAAATAAGTCCCTTCCATTCGTCGGTCTCACCGAGAAGTTGCAGCGCCGCCAGCGGATGACCCGGATTGCGCTCAATTCGCAGCACCTCGGCGATCACCTGAAGTTTGTTGCCGTCCTCGCCCTGTACCTCGAGACGCACACGGCTGCCAACAGTCGGCAGTCCCTTTGGTAAGTGAACCAGGGTGCCTTCCGGCCCCACGTTCTCCGTGGTGCCCTCGGACATGACGTGAGTGCCGCCGGGCTCGTCCCATTCTGCGCGGACTTCGAATGACACTAAATAACGTGGTCCTGAACGAGGCTCTGGTTCATTAACGCGAGGCATGCTGTAACAACTCCTTGCCGGGTAAGAACACTTCGCAACCCAATCACACTAAGTTCTGGAAAACTAGCAGCCAAATCAGGGTCGAAGTTTATACGACTTTCACAAAACTGCGCGAATTTCTTTTGCCGGCAGTCGAACCGCACGCAATTGAGCTTCAACGACGGGTCCGAGGCGCCCGCGATTCGAGGGGCGGGGCTGAGATCGTCGGTAAGCAACGCGGAGGTGCCGCAACAACCGGTGTAATCCAAATCTCGGTCCAGGCGGCCTCGCGGTAACCGCAGGTTAAGGTGTTGATATGGGCGTTTGTCCCTTCTGCGTCACCATAAAAGGTATGTTTGTCGACCAGGTATCTCTTCGCTCGGTCAGCACGCTGCGGTGCCTCGGCTTTTGGCGAAGACCGCCCGCCATAGGTCACAATAAAAGCGTGGGCATCCTTTTCAGCGGCTAACGCCAATAGAAGGTTTTCCAGATGCGTGTTCTCTTCTAAACGTCCAATGACTCCATATTCGTCAATCTTATTAGAAGGAGGCTGCGCGCAATTTGGTGAATGGCTGGTTTGCTGGCCCTCGAAACCGCCAGATAATCCAATTGCGCCAATTCGCTTTGTTCCCAGCTTACTCTTCGTCAGTTCGCAGCTTTTCCAACACGGAGAAGTCTTCGAGGGTAGTGACATCGCCGGCGACCGTTCCACTGGTAGCGATCTCACGCAGCAGGCGCCGCATGATTTTTCCTGAACGGGTCTTTGG
>DATKIS010001078.1:0-5891 GCA_035543975.1 Pyrinomonadaceae bacterium | reverse complement strand
GTGCTCCACAGTTTTCCGAATGCTTTAATATATTCCTAATCGAGGGTGATTTCTTGAGTTGGCAGACTTTCGGCGCAGGCAGATTTGTCCGACTAATTGGATTCGTGAAATTTGCCACCTCCGTCCTTGCACAGCCGTTATGGTTATCTATAATGCAGCGCAAACCTCAGTTTGCGGGTTCGCCGGTAAGGCACGCAAAACTCACACGTCGTGTAAGGAACTTACCGCTTGCAGTCGTTTTTTGTTCAAACTGATTTTTCGTGGGGGACTGGCCAATGCCTGAACCAAAAAATCTCGAAATTAATTCCGGTGAGGTGTTGTTATTGGCCGGCACCATGAAAGGCGCGTTTGTCCTTCGCTCAGACAAAGCGCGTAAGGATTGGCAGGTCGGCGGCCCTTATTTTCCAGGCCGTGCTATCTACGCCATGGCCTACGATGATCGCAACGGGCGTCGTCGCCTCTGGGCCGCGGTTAATAGCTCATACTGGGGATCGTATCTGAGTTCGTCCGACGACTTTGGAAAAACGTGGACGGAACCCGAGACCTACGGCGTGAAGTTTCCCGAAGGCTCTGAGTCGGCGGTGAAACAGATCTGGCAAATCACGCTCGGCCACGCGGACGAACCCGATACGCTTTATTGTGGAGTTGAGCCGGCGGCGCTTTTCAAGTCGACTGACGCCGGCGAAAGCTGGTCGTTGGTCCAGGGTCTTTACGATCATCCGCATCGTTCACAATGGATGCCTGGCGGTGGCGGCCTTTGTTTGCACACCATCCTGCCCGATCCCAGCAACGCCAGGCGGATGCACATAGCCATCTCTACCGGCGGCGTCTATCGCACCGATGATGGCGGCGAAAACTGGCAACCGCGCAATAACGGTGTGCGGGCGCAGTTTTTACCGCCCGATCAGCGTTACCCGGAATGGGGACAGTGCGTTCATAAGATCGTCAGTCATCCGGCTAATCCGCAGAGGATCTTTTTGCAGAACCATTGGGGGCTGTACAAGAGCGAGGATGGGGCGGATTCCTGGGTAGACATCGCTAACGGGGTGCCATCCGATTTTGGATTTGCGATGGAGATTGATCCAAACGACGCGGACAGCGTCTTTATTATTCCGGTCGAGTCTGATGAGTTTCGCTGCACGCCGGAAGGGAAGTTGCGAGTCTATCGTACCCGGAATGCTGGTGAATCATGGGAACCGCTCGCGAACGGTCTGCCACAGGAAAATGCGCTCGAAACGATCTTGCGCGACGGACTATCAGCTGACCATCTACAACCAACGGGAATCTATTTTGGTACGCGCAACGGAAAGTTGTTTGGATCCAACGATGCGGGCGCATCGTGGTCGGCAATCGTGGAGAGCTTGCCGGCGATAGTTTGCGTGAAGACGGCGATTGTTTGATCCGAAACCTTGAAATACCCGGACGCGAAGGTGTCGCAAGACATTACAAGAGAGCTTATGAAAAGAATTCCAGCCTTTATTGTCGTCGTTCTCTCCGTTATAACCCTGCCTGCCGTTGTCTGCGCTCAGGAGAAACAACCGCCACCGGCATCCAGGATGGTTGAGTTTCACATGGCTCTCCTAAAGCGTGGCCCTAAATATTCGCCAGAGGGGATGGCGAAGGATGTACAGCAAGCACACGTCGCAAACGTGATGTCGATGCTCGAAACGGGCAAAGCCGTAATCGCAGGACCAATGGGAGATGAGGGAGACATCATTGGTATCTACATCCTGAGGGCAAAGTCCGCAGAGGAAGCGAAGGCCTGGGCCGAGAGCGACCCGGCAGTGAAGGCCGGAGATTTGGTGGCCGAGATGCATCCATGGTGGTCGGAAGACGTGATGAAGAAGGCGGCTACCCCCATGAAGATGACTACGGCTTATCTCGGTTTATTGACCCGCGGGGCAAAGTGGACACCGGAAAAAACGCCCGCCACCGAAGAGCTGCAAAAGGCACACATCGCAAACATCAACCGGCTGGCCGAGATGAAGAAACTCGTAGTGGCTGGGCCGTTTGGGGACAACGGTACGCTGCGGGGGATATTCGTGTTTAGGGTGGGCACGTTGGCAGAGGCAAAAGAGTTGGCTGAGACGGATCCGGCGGTTAAGGCAGGCCGACTGGCAATTGAGATGCACCCGTGGCTCGTGCCTGAGGGAATCCTGCCGTAGTCGGAAAACTGCGCCGTCCAGCTTGGAACATTAAGCCCTGGGATGGTTAGTCAATGATCACATTTAACGTTACAGGTTTCCTGACAGACTTTACCGGGGGAAAGCACCAGATCCCGATTGACGAATCGCCAACGCAGGTCGGGGATGCGCTGAGCGTCTTATGGAAATTGTACCCGGGCTTGCGCGACCGAGTATTGAACGAGCGCGGCGAACTCCGGCAGCACGTCAACATTTTCCTCAACGATGAGAATGTCCGGCGCAAAGAGATGCTGGCCACCGCGCTCCCTGAGAGTTGTGAGATCACAATCCTGCCTTCGGTAACTGGGGGATCAAAAACGGTAAATAGTAAATGGTGAATAGTGAATGGTGGATGTCTCACTGAGCGTTGATTCGTGTTCTTTCGCTTGATTTGTGGACTGTTCTCCTAACAGTCGGGGGTAAACGCTCCACGAAATCTCACGAACGAACACCAACAGTAGTGAAACTCCGGACGCTTCTTCCCTATTTACCATTCACCATTTACTATTCACCCACCATGAAAGCTACCTGGAACAATACCGTCATAGCCGAGAGCGACGATACCGTGGTCGTTGAAGGTAATCACTATTTCCCGCCTGAATCGGTAAAGCAGGAAAACCTCCAGCCGAGCGCCAAGCACACGACCTGTCCCTGGAAAGGTGAAGCCAGTTACTACGACGTTGTGGTTAACGGCGAGATCAATGGCGATGCCGCGTGGTATTACCCGGACCCGAAACCGGCCGCTGCCGAGATCAAGGATCGAATTGCATTTTGGCGTGGCGTAACGGTGGAAGGATGAAGCCGATTGGGGAAGAGGGGAGAAGGGAAGGGTTTGCAACGGGGAAAAGGGTAAAGTGTAAATGGGGAACGGTGATGCCGAAAATCTACCGACGCGCGGTGAAGTCTCGAATGTCTTTGAATGGCCTATCCGCATCAGTGAAGTCAGGGCGATAGTAATGAGCGGCACCGTCAAACTCCTGCAACCAACCCTCTTCCATTCCCACTTCCTCAAGCGCCGTCACCGCGCGCAGCCATTCGCCTTCGGTAATACGTCGTGAAAGCAGTACGTGACGCTTGCTGGTAGCGGCCTGATGGGTCGGGTAATACTGGGCCATCAGCGAAATGGCGACTTTGGGGCTCAGCTCGTCTCTAATCCACTCAAGCGATTCCCGCACCCCGCCGATGTCGTTGGGCAAGACCAGCAAACGAATGATAAGTCCGCGCTGGAGCAAGCCCGCGGAATCAAACACCAGTTCATCCCCAACCTGCCGATACATCTCGGCGATGGCGAGCCGTGCGTATTCCTTATAAGACTTGACCTTGGAATAAAGATAGCCCGCTTCGTCCTCGGCATACTTTAGATCGGGCAGGTAGACAGAAACGGTGCCTTCGAGCAGTCGGAGCACTGCGACGGAATCATAGGCGTTGGTGTTGTAAACAATCGGCAGATTTAGACCACGTTCGGCAGCCAGCAGGATGCTGCGGGCCATTTGCGGAGCAAAGTGTGTCGGCGAAACAAAGTTGATGTTATGACAACCCTTCGCCTGGAGCTCCAGCATTATTTCGGCCAGCCGTTCGTGCGATAGTTCATTCTTGATTTGCTGTTGGTGTGTTTGCGAGATCTGGTAGTTTTGGCAGTAAACGCAACGGAGATTGCAATTGCCAAAGAAGATGTTGCCCGCGCCATTGGTGCCGACCAGCGCGGGTTCCTCGCCGAAGTGGGCCGTGTAGGAAGAGACGATTGGCAATCGACCCGAATAACAGGCGGCGATCTCATCCGCCAATCTATTGTTGAAACAGTCTCGCGGACAAACAGTGCAACGCTCCAGAAGCGCCTCGAGCGCAGCAACCCGCTGTGCCAACTCGCCCGTTGCGAGCAGTTCCAAATACGAGGGCTGAACTCTTGTCTCGTCACTGTCTGCCGACATCCGACCTCCAACCTACTTACGACTGCGAAAGTGTACGAAGTGCGGCTTGTGCTGTTCGACCAGTTCAGCCGGGGCCACTTTCGTAGTTTGGCGCCAGATGAAATCCATTTCCGCGTGAATTGTGCTGAGCGCTAAACGCGCCTCGAAGATGAGAAGAATGCTGCCATAAAAAAGAAAGCAGGCACCAACGAGACCCAGGAGCACTGGCATAATCGTGTAACGCGGGTCCTTGATGATGGCAACCACGCCGATGGCCACACTGGTTGCGACAAACATTCCCAAACACAAGTAGAACGAGACCATCGACCGTTGCAGAATGCGCGCCCGGCTGGTCAGCTTATCCAGTTGCGCAAAGATGACGGCCTGGCGCTCCTTGGTTTCCTTAATCTCATTCTTCTGCGCCAGTTCCTCGAGTTTATCGGAAAGCGTGCGGACCCGATCAACCACGCGGCCGAGGCGCGTCGACGTCGAGAGAATCATGCTGCCGCAGGCGGATATCAACACCGCCGGCGTTATCATCGCCGTCAAAACGGCGATGGCTGATGACATCGGATCCAATTGCTGCCTAACCTCTGCGCCGGGTAGTGCGCTTTTTCACGCCGGCTTTGACCCGCACTTTTGGCGGTTCAACCACGGCCTTGGCCGCCTCGTCCTGCTTCGGAGTTAGTTGCTGTTTCAGCATCTCCACAACCATCTGTTGCGGGAAATCGGCCCGCAGCATCACTTCGTCGCCTTCCGCAGTAATTGCCAGCCCCTTCAGCATTGTCTGCGCTGAAGGATCCGGTATTGAAGTAGCCGCGTAGCGCAGGATCCCTGAATACAAATTGCTGAAAATCTTCGCTGTGTCCGGGTTGTCGGCATTCATAACGCCGCGAACCATGAAGTTGGTTGCGTCCATCGTGATGGCCGCGTATAGATTTCCAATGTTCGACTCGCAACGCGCCGCCCTGGCATTGGTCTCCGTGCCAAGCATGCCGAAACTCTTGGAAAACGAGTGCCATGGCGTCCCGGCAACACTAGCGAGCGCATTGGTATCTCGTACCAGAGAGTTTAAGGTGGCCGCACTGATCCGGTCCTTCCCGTCGCTGGCATCGGCCGCTGCCTTGAGGTAAGCGGGAGTTCCCACGGCGATGGTGTTGGCGTTGATCGAAACGATTCCCATCACCGTCAAGGCCTTGAGCATCGGATTCTTCTCGGCTTCTTTGACGAGCGGATCGATTGTCATCAGCCCGAGGGTCCTCGTTCCATACTTTTCGTCGCGCAGCTTTCCGTCAGCTGCCATGCGCGCCAGCACCATGAGCGATTCGGCACTGAAGTCACCGCTCGCCAACAACATAAATTCCGGCGCTTGAAAGTTGAGATCGTCAGTCGGTTTCTTGAAGCGAACGGCCAGGACGATGTAATCAACCTTCGTGGGATCGACCCCCACGTTCTTCTTGACGTCATCGAATGCCTTGCGCATCTCCTCCACGTCTTTCGCCGGCAGGAACTTCGGCACAACCTCGTTAACGATACGCTGTGGGTTGAGATAAATGAGCAGGTCTGCTTCAGGTAAGCTCGCCAGGGAACCGGCAATCTGGGTTGCGGTCAGGCTGGTCCGATTCGAGTTGGCACTGGGGGCTGCCAAATGCGGGCTGCTCGACCCGGTTTGGGCCTGAATATTCCTGGTCAGCGCGGGCACGAAAAAGGCCAGCGCAATCGCCAGGACTAAGATGGGGAAATTGAGAGCTTTTCTCACGAAATGCCTCCAGTCAGGGTTGTCTAATCCTCAGACACAAGT
>DATKIS010001077.1:0-3222 GCA_035543975.1 Pyrinomonadaceae bacterium | reverse complement strand
CATCGCGCCGGCCAACAACCCGAGAAACATGTAGTAAGCGAGTTGGCGCTTATGGATTGCCGTCCAGCTGGACAGGATGGCAATCGGCATCAACAACGTAGTCAATATCACCAGCCAGAGACTGATCCCATCAACTCCGAGGTGGTAGTGCGCACCGATTGAACCAATCCAAAGCACATCTTCGACGAAGCGAAAGTCTTTAGAGCCGGAGCCTCCGATCAGAAACAACGAGAGGACAAAGTCGACGACGCTAAAACCGAGCGCAATCCATTTGTAATTCGCCTCGCGCCTGCCGGGCAGCAGGCTGTAGCCCACCGTCGCGAGCGCGCCGATGACCGGGACCAGAATGATTGCTGTTAGTAAGTATTGCTGCATTATCTAGGGAACCAGCCGCACGCCGAAATAGGCAAAGAAACCAATCACTGCCAGCGCACCCAGCAGAATAATCGCGGCATAGCCGCGCACGAAACCGGCCTGCAAACGGCGAACTACCGTACCCGTCTCCGTGACGGCGTCTCCAATCGCGTGCAGGAATCCATCAATGACACCCACATCGAATAGCTTCCAGAGACCTTCACGCGAACCGACTTTTATCGGGTTGATGATGGCAGCGTCGTAAACTTCGTCAACGTAATACTTGTTTTCCAGGAGTCGGGGCATTTGCAGGAGCGGCCGTTTCTTAAAGACGAGCCAGCCAACCGCGATGCCCAATAGCGCGATCACTACTGAGACCAACGTCAGCAACCGCTCCGCTCGAATCTCTTCAGGTGAGTGGGCATGTTCAGCGCCTGGGGCCGGCGATTCACCCAACTCGTGTATCGGCGAAGGCCCGTCAATAACTTGTGGTTTGGGCGTGAGCCATTCGAACTGATCCGCCGGTGGGGTCGCGCCTTCATGTTTGCCAGGCACCTGACTGATTACCGGTTCGAGGGTCCGTTCGATGTAGTTCGTCGGATGTTCGGAGAATAAAGAACCCAGCGCATAAGGAACTCCGATAAGCCCACCGAGAGTCGAAAGCACCGCCAGCACGATGAGCGGGACGGTCATTGTCCAGGGCGACTCATGCGGCTCGTGCACTCCATGATCGGAGTGATGAGCATCGTCATGAGCTTCACCTTCGTCGGGAGCAGCTGCAGCGTGGTCATGATGGTTCTCGCGGAAACGCTCCGTGCCCCAAAAGGTCATGACCATCATCCGCGTCATGTAAACGGCGGTGAGTAAAGCGGTCAAAGCGGCCACGAACCAAAGGACCTTGCTCCAGATCGGCCCGGGCAAACTAAACGAGCCGGCACTCCAGGTCTTCCAAAGGATCTCGTCCTTCGAAAAGAACCCGGCGAAAATTGGTATCCCTGAAATTGCCAGCCAGCCGGTCAACATGGTGGCAAACGTGATGGGCATATACTTGCGCAGGCCACCCATCCGTCTCATGTCCTGCTCGTGATGCATCCCGTGGATAACCGAACCGGAGCCGAGGAAGAGCAGGGCTTTAAAGAATGCGTGAGTAATGACATGAAAGATAGCTGCCCCAAACGCCCCGACGCCGCAGGCCAGAAACATGTAGCCCAACTGCGAGATAGTTGAGTAGGCGAGCACTTTCTTGATGTCGTTTTGGGCCAGACCAATCGTGGCGGCAAACAACGCGGTCGCCGCGCCAATGATAGCCACGATGAACATTGCGGTCGGGGCGTGGGTGTAAATGGCCGAGCAGCGAACGATCATGTAGACGCCGGCGGTGACCATCGTGGCCGCGTGAATCAGGGCGGAAACGGGAGTCGGGCCAGCCATCGCGTCCGGTAGCCAGACGTAAAGCGGAATCTGCGCGCTCTTGCCGGCCGCGCCGATGAAGAGCAGTACCGCAACGGAAGTCAGGCCGCCGGCAAAAATTGCTCCCCAGGCGAAATGTTCAACCGGCATAGCGCTGATCACTTTGAAGACGCTGGTGACACCGGTGACCGGTTGGTCGAAGAAACTGATAGACGCATTACCCGCCGCGGAAGTGATGAAGAAGATCAGCATTATGCCGAGCACAAAGCCCCAGTCTCCCACGCGGTTCACAATGAACGCTTTCTTGGCGGCGTCTCCTGCTTCCTTGCGGTCGATGTAATAACCAATCAGGAGATAGGAACAGAGGCCGACACCTTCCCAGCCCACGAACATCAACAAGAAGTTGTCGGCGAGAATCAGCGTCAGCATCGCAAACATGAACAGGTTCAAAAACGCAAAGAAGCGATAGAACCCGCTGTCTTTATGCATGTAGCCAACGGCAAAAACGTGTATCAGGAAGCCGACAAACGTAATGAAGAGCGCGTAGGTGCCGCTGAGCCGGTCCATCGCCAGTCCAAAATCAGCTCGAAACTTACCGACTTGAATCCACGTCCAAAGGTGATCGAAAACCGGCTGAGTTGAAGTTAATGCTCCACCGGATTTAAAGGCGAGATAGAAAGCGACGATCGTAGAGACGCCTACAGCAGAGCAGGCGATCAGGCCGATAAACTTCTCATTGCGCACGCGGCGGCCCACGAACCAATTTATGGCTGCGCCCGCCAATGGAGCGAAGATAATTAGACTAAGGAGGTTGTTTTCCATCAAGCCTGGATTCAGTAATCAGTAATCAGTAGTCAGCAATCAGTAGTCAGCAATCAGTAGTCAGTAATCAGTAGTCAGTAATCAGTAGTCAGTAATCAGTAGTCAGCAATCAGCAATCAGCGATCAGCTGGTCGCTAATTATCCGTGGCCATCTCTGACCTGTAGGTGCAGTTCAGCGTCTGATTGCTTACTGCTTACTGCCCACTGCTGACCGCTGACCGCTGACTGCTTATCGCTTCTTTCACAACTTCAAAATACTTGCATCATCCACATCCAGCGTTTCGCGATTGCGGAAAATGGTAATGATGAGTCCGAGTCCCACCGCAGCCTCGGCTGCCGCCACCGTCATCACGATGAACACAAACAGCTGGCCGGTAACGTCCTGAAAGTAGCTCGAGAAGGCGATAAACGTCAGATTCACCGCGTTGAGCATCAGCTCGATGCACATGAACATCGCAATCGCGTTGCGTTTAATAATCACGCCGGCAGCGCCAATCGTAAAAAGGATGGCGGACAGAGCCAGATACCATGACAACTGTGGTTCCATGATTTCTATTCTCGGTTCTCCGGGTCTGGGTGGAAATCGACTCCAAGAAGGTGCGCTGCCTCGGCAGTATTGTCAGTCTCCACCGTCCT
>DATKIS010001076.1:0-9595 GCA_035543975.1 Pyrinomonadaceae bacterium | reverse complement strand
TTCTACGTGGACGGGGATCGTTTGCGCGCGACTCATTATTGTGACGCCGGAAATCGTTCGAATATGGAAGGCAAGTTATCGGCGGATGGAAACGCGATCGAGTTCAGTTTTCTCGATGTCGCCGGACAGACGCGAGGAGGTTACCTGAAAGATATGGTGCTCACAATGATCGACGCTGACCGTCATATCGTAGCGTTTACCTTCGTTATGCCAGACGGTAAGCCGATTCCGTTGCGCGGCGAATTTCAACGGACGAAGTGATTGGGAATATTTCGGCTTTGCCGTCTGAATCGTCGGTGGCTGTGCCCCGCCGAGCAGCGACGCGATTACTTTGGGCTATGCCCCCTCGTTTGCGCTTGCGCTACAGGTTGATTAGGCCAAAGGCACACCAAGGGCATAGCCCAAAACCCTAAGGAACGCAGACGGCGGGGCCTAGCCACCGCCGCACATCAGACGGCAAAGCCGAAACCTGGCCTAGCCAATTCTTTTGAGCCGAGTGCCAGCGGACGAGTCGCCAAATAGTTGATTGATGTTCGATCTCAGGAAGGTGGTAAATCATGTCAAAGCCAATCTCGTCATCCGCCGCGGTGCCATTCGCGTACGTCCTGCTGAGGATCCTCATCGTCGTGAACTGGCTGGGCGGCGCAGCGATCCTCGCTCTACTGGTGATTATGCCGAACGAGCAATGGATCATGTCTGCTTTCAAACTCTCTCCTTCGCCTGAGGCAGCGCGGCTGGTCATGGGCCTGCGCATGATCGCCGTGCTCGGTCTCGCCGCGACTCCACTCAATCACCTCGTCCTAAAGCGGCTGCGCGCGATCGTTGAGACGGTTCGCGGGGGCGAGCCATTCGTCGCCGCGAACGCATCTCGTTTGCAGGCGATCGCCTGGGTGCTGCTTGCGCTGAACCTTCTCAGCATTGTGATCGGCGCAATTGCCAACGCAGTTTCGACTCCGGCGCATCCGCTCCACCTCGACGCCGGCTTTTCGATCAACGGCTGGCTCGCCGTATTACTCACGTTCGTGCTGGCTCGCGTGTTCGCGCAAGGTGCGGTCATGCGCGAAGGCGTGGAAGGGACAGTGTGATGGCGCTTTGATTGCCGATTGCCAATTAGTGCTTGGATGATCTGTCAATGGCAATCGGCAATCGTTAACCCAGCCGCTATCGCAGGTGCTACCGACCTCATTGGGCCACGCCGAGATAGCTACGCGCCCGTCAACGTTGGGTAGTAGAGGAGAATATCAATGAAAGAAAGCTCGATGTTAACCATGGCGTCTCTGCTCTCGGTTCTCTTATTTACGTTTCACCTGACGGACGACATCTTCCGCGGGGCCGAACCGGGAGGGCTCAACAACCTGATTGGGGGGAGTCTGATCATGGTCGTCTGGCTGTACGGAGCCACTGTGCTCGCCGAACGTCGCTCGGGCTACATCATTACGCTTCTCAGCGGGCTCCTTTCATTTGGTGTCGCCATCCTCCACATGAAAGGGAAGGGTGTCGGCGTCGCCAGCGGGATTGCCCGGTCCAGCGGGGGCTACCGCTTCATCTGGATGCTGATCGCGCTCGGCGTGACCGGACTCTTCTCCGCCATCCTCTCAACGCGCGGGCTGTGGAGCCTGCCTTGGCGCCGCGGGGTGGCGAAAGGAATATGAAGGTGCTTCTGATGCGGGAATTCCCACCGTTGCGATCATTATTGATAAGCCTGAGTTCCTGATCGACACGTCCGGAACAACCGGCTGGCTAAGGTTGACTGAGAGTTTTTCTGTGCGCGCCCGGGCCGAACGTTTTCTCGAAGCCGCAGCGGCGGTGCCGTGACTGAAGCGTGGAAGGCGCAGGCTGCCGGAAGGGCTCTTTCGCTCCATATTCAGTAACGCAAAAGGTAACTCATTTTCACGAAGAACTGTCGGTCGGTAGGTGTGATCGGCGAACCGGTTCTCCTGAAGACGCCGGGATTGATCAGCAGGTTCTCGTAGCGGTCCGTATATCCGATGTAGAGTGCGGTTCCCGGATTGACCAGGTACGTCAAAAGAATATCCGGAGTAAATCGTTTGGTGCGCTCCAAAGCGATCAGTGATTCATTTGGCAGGACTGCGTAGTAATCCAAAATGAAGCGCAACGAAAGCTTTCGGGTGAACTGATAATTGATCTTCGATCTCAGAATGTGGTTATTGAAGATACTCGTCCCGGCATCTATTATGGGTTGAATCTGATGCATTTTTAGTAGGCAGATTTCTCAACTTTCTCAGGAGCGATGAAGACAAACGCATTCCCCGGGAACCGCTCTTTTTGCTAAGCCTGTGACCGTAGAACTCAAGATGCTCGAAGCTCGCAGTCGCCGAGAGTGGCGGGCGTGGCTGGCGAAGCACCACTCTTCAAGTCCCGGAGTATGGCTTGTGCTCTACAAGCAACACACGGGGCGCAAGTTGATGCCGTACCAGGACGTGGTCCGAGAGGCGTTGAGTTTTGGATGGATCGACAGTTTGGTCAAGCGACTGGACGAAGACCGCTACGCGCTCAAGGTGACGCCGCGAAAGTCCACCAGCAAGTGGTCGGACATCAATCGAAGACGGTGGATGGAACTGAAGGCAGCCGGCTTGCTCACGTCAGCAGGCCTCGGTTCCGCACCGACTGAGAACACCTACGGGCCGCGACCCGCGATCCCGGAGCTGCCGAATTACATCGCAACAGCGATAACGGTCAACGCCAAAGCTTGGAAGTTCTTTCGGGAGTTGAGCAGAACGCTATGATTGCGTCTTTGCCGCGGTGTCTCCAAAACATCTGTGATCACGCAGACTCGGCACTTGCCTCTGTGATTTGCATGGCGCCCCACGACAGGACCAACACTCCCATGGCTGCGGAAAACACGGCCTTCGGAGTACCCTCCGTCATCGCCACGCCAAAGGCGGCAATCCGCTGCAGGTAATTGCAGAGGTTCCCGGTTTCATCCATGAATGCCAGCGTCCGCTCCTTAGATACCGGGTCATGGGACAATTCAAAGAAGTGATAACACGCCGGGGCGATCGCAATGGTGGCGAGGAGCGCATCGATTCCGGCACCAACTTTCTTTGCCTGCGCCTCATCAGCGAAACTCTTAAACTTGAAATACAGTTTGAAAAGCAGCGTTAACCCGGTACAGGCGGAAGCCACTTCCGATACCTCATTGTCATCGATGGGCAGCGGCGTCGCGAATACGGCCGTCAGCCCCGACGCTGCTCCGGCGGCTATCATAGCTATCCCAGCCGCCTCCTCGAATTCTTTTTTCCCACTATCCGCCGTGGCATCGGAAACAATCAGTGCGCCGGTCAAGAGGGCTAATATTCCTCCCAGCATGTGACCTTCCTGGAAAACCTGGCTCTGCGTAGAGTCCGAAAGATGGATTCCGACTGCACTGGTTGAATTCTTCTTGTCCGGAGGATCTGTGGAGGCAGGCTCTGTGGAAGCATCGTCGTCCACCGCTAAGCTGGCCATCATGCGCCGTTTCACCTGAGGTACCGGAACACTCAGTGCGGCCTTTAGGGCGTCGAGAGTGTCGGAAGCAAATAGCGGATGGCAGAATCCGTCGTCCTGAGAGAATGGCGCCTTGTCGTGCAGGACCTTGTAGACGATCGTCGACGGAATAGCACCGACCATCAGAATCACGTCCAACATTGAGAAGCTAAGGTTGATGTGGAAAAACTTCAGAATGTCAGAGAGGACGGGAATCCAGACATCCTTATCGACTTCATCCCAAATCTGTTTGGTCAGGGTCGCTAAAAGATCGATCGCCGAGTCCATGATACCCTCACTCATGTTCAGCACTGCGTCCACCACAATTGCGGTCAGCCGCTTTAGCAGATCCTCCAGCGAGAGCGATTGATATGTCGAGCCGTCCAGGATCTCCGATTGAATCCGGTTAGCGGCGCCTACCAGCACATTGCTTTCGTCAGTCAGCGTCTCAAGGACCCGATCCAGGGCCTGGTCTTCACTGCCAACCCCATCTGAGCCTTCGCTGTTCATCACGTTATCCAGGAAATGCTGGAAGAAGGACATTGCGGGCGCGCTGAAGTATTTCTCAATATCCCCGGTTACTGAGAACCCACCCAGAGAATTACCGGAGCCATCTACTCCTGATTTCCAATCGTCCCGTTTGACACCGGCCCAGTCGTCTACCGAGTTCTTGGCTCCAGTAATCACGCTTTTAAAGTCGGCTTTCAGCGTCGGCAGGCCCTCGATCACATGATTAAAATAAAGCTTCAACAATTTCTTGTACACGTCCTTGGTCCGGAGAAAATCATCCCAGTCGAAAAGGAACAGGAGAAACTTGATGAGAAACTCGACGAAGGTCTTGATAGCGTTGAAGACAAACTCCAAAGCCCCCAGCACCTTCGCTGCTGCATCAAGAACGAAGTGATACATCTGACCGGCAATCTCAGCCACAAAATGGTAGGCGTCTTCGGCAGCGTCTTTGACAATGTGGATGACATAGTCAGCGCCAGACTTTAGATAGCTGTAGAGATCTCCCGCCGCCACATCAATCGCATTGGACAAATCCGAGACGGGGTCGAAGCTAAGTGCCATCATTGCGTTTGGATGGGCAAACGTCATGATGTGGGCCCGCGGCACCGCGCTTAGCGACATAGCGGATCTGTTTGTCACCGGCTTGACTGTGCCGTCGGTAGGCAACGACTGGTAAACCGTCTTCAGGTTTCCGATCGTGTCAACCACATTCTGCTTGTCATCGTCGCCGGTACCCGGATCTATTAGTGGTTGCGTCGTTCCGTCAGGGTTCTTAATGGTCGCACTGCCCAGCGAGTCTTTTGAGTTCAGCGCCGCTACCTTTTGAAAAGACTTGTCCATTGGGTTGATGCTGATGATTGAGCCGTCGTCGCCATGCACCTGGAGGCATGTGCCCTGTAGGTTGGCAATCCTCTCGACGATGGTTACGCCGCCGGTGGCGTCGGTTTTTACAGTTATCGGGGTGGGATCGAGCACATAGTATCGGTTGTTGATGTAAACAGCGGCGCGGTGCACAGCACCCAGATTGACGTCCACGTTTGCCAGCGGTTTCTTATTGTCGTCGGTTACATGTAAGCGCGTGGTGTAGGAGTGGAAATCGGCGGCCTTTGCTTTCTTATCGAGGGGAGGTAGCAGGATGTTGTCAGACTTCCAGAGCATGGTTGCCGGGGTCTGTACCGACTTCTGTAACTCGCCCGCGCCGGTATGAACGAAGAACGTGTTGCCATCATCGGCGCGATTGACGTATGGCGCCACCTGCTCGACATTTCCCGCAATCGGCAGCGGATGGCTCCACGAGGCCGGGTTTTGAATCTGCGTTCGATCGCAACTCGTGTAAAAGATTTGCTGGGCCCGGTTAAGTCCCCAAACAATAATCCGGGTCGCCGTGGCGAAGGCAAACAGGCTGGTCACCATTTCAAAGAGCGCATTGTCCAGAACTTTGACTCCCTGTGCCTCATCTTTCTGTTGGTCATACGGAAAACAGTAAAGAGCCTTTTCGCAGGCCACGTAAAGATCGGTGAAGTTCTCATTGACTGCCACTGAAGCAAGTGCCGATGGCTGCGACCCGGCGGGGAGCTGCAGGCGAACTGGTTCCGACGGCAGCTTTCGATTAAATGGATTGTAGAGCGTCTGATAGATCAGCTGTGTCTCGCCGGCAATCGAACCGAGGGTGTAAAGACCTTCCACCCGATCATGCTTTCGCCTGCCCAGACAACTCGTTACTTGCGAGGCGTCGATGTCGGCGGACACGTCGTGAGGATTCCAGGCATGCCCGGTGGTCTTCCTGGGCTCGATGTAGTAGCGGAAGATCACGGGCTCGGCGCTACTGGGATCTCGCAACACATCGACGACGATGTATTCACCATCTGATGCCTCGCTGATAAAGACATTGGCTACTGATACCGTTGCCAGGGGATGCACCGGATCATCGAACGCGAATCGCACCCAGTTCAGATGACCGGCCCAGGCGGAATCGCTGGTTGCATTACCGAGGCTGAGATACAGGTTGTCATTTCCAGCGGAGGTGATCACCAACGCCATGTCCACTTTTTGGGTTGCGCGATTCGTGGCCACGGCGAAGTTCTTGGCCACGATCGCTGCGCCGCCATAGTCGGCCTTGAGCGTGCTGCTCAGATCCGTCTTTTGCCATCCCGTAACGTGTCCCGGCGTTTCCTGCGTCAGGTAAAAGACATCGTCTGTTCCCACCGAAAAGAAGAGAGAGTGACCTTCGTCGGTTTGCAGGGCCTGGAAGTTGCGCTCCGGAGACATCACTTCGGCTTGCTTGAAGTTAGTCATCATTTCCGACGAGTAGGTGATGGTTTTGTTTGGCATGATGCGCTCCTCGAACGATTAATGGTTGGAATGGCAATCACAGGCTCTCACACGCCAGTTTGCATGAGCACGGCTTGCCTTTGCCCCAAAGGGGCCGAATCCGAGCTGGTCATTCGAATTGCGGATCGTATTTGAAGTAGGCAACCAGATCCCCCCAGGCTGAGAAGAAAGCTTTCTGGTAGGCGACTATCGGCCCACCGGGAAAAATCCAGGCATGCGAACCGTTCAGAATCGAAGTCATGGCGTCGTCAAGATTCAACATTGAATTCTGCAAGTCGATCAGATTCGCCACCCATTCAAACTCGGGTCGCGATTGATTAATTAACCGCGGCGGCTGCATCTCAACTTTGAGTGTTCCTGACTGATCCACCTGCAACAGGTATTCGACGGTGCGCATGTAGTCGATGATCCTGCCGACGATCAGCCCCACGAACGGATCGTGGTAAGAATCCACTACTGCCCTAAGTTCCATCCGAATCAAATTGCCCTGGACCCTTACATCTCCAAAGATCGTGAAATCGAAATTGTCACGAGTGACAGCCATGCGGAAACCCAGCAGGTTACTGAAACCATCAGATGCATGAACCTGAGTCTGGTTACTCACGACAATCTCAAAAGGAGGAAGCCCCGTACCCCCGTATGACCACGAGCAATTCTTATCCAGCAGGTCTTTGAGAAAATGGGCATAGGTGTTTCGATTGATCGCGGTAAGACCGATCATTTCACCATCGTTGATTTCGCCCGAGCCAAACCAATTCCAACTAAACTGCCCCGGAGCCGGCAGCTGTCGATTCTCAGACATCACCAGGTAATCCAGCGTGTAAAGCCCATAGTTGTGGGTTTCATTTCCCTCCGCATCACGATTGGCGGATAACACGATGTTTAGATCGGTCGGCACAATTGAGGGCGACGGCGAATTCGAATTTGCCGGCAGCACGCCGTAACCCAGCATTACCCCACCCGACTCCTTCAGTGGCTGCCAGTAGTTTTCAATTATTACGCGGCTCAGAGTGTCATAGACGCGACTCTTCGGGTCGATCCCTTCGATCGCAGGCGAGTCTTGGAGGCTTACCGAGTCGAGATCAAACATCAATTGCGTCAGGCTGAATGCGGAGTCCGGCTGGAGATTCTTGATGCGCGCCTGCACCTCAGGCGGCAGGAGGTTAAAAGCGTTCTGGTCTCCAGCCCTCATATCCAAATTGATAAGGAACCGGAACACCCAGGGTTGATCCTGTGGCTGGGTTATCTTTCGCCAGAATGGCTTTCCTCTGTGCTCATCAATCGTACAAATAGTCAGTGACGAAAAGAACAAGTGATATGAAACCCGACTCGTGCCCTGATCGAAAGTGACGAAGTCCTGCATATTTGCCGGCACATTGCCCAGCATGCCCAGCTGGGCCTGAAACATTGAATCGAATCCCAGCGCATCCAGGGCCGCGACCCTTTTATCCGATTGGTCTGCCTGGTCCGGCATGAGGTTGATGTCGCCGACGACTCCGAAAAATTCGACCGGATCCATCGCGACCAGGGAACTGCTGCCGGCTGGTTGTTTGAAACAGACTGTGAACGGTGGCGGACCCGCCTCGCTCGCAAAGTGCATCCGGCCCTTGATGATCCGAGTCAGCGCTTTGTTAATCGAATCCTGAGTAGTGGCCACGACCATATCGTAGCCGTATCTTTCGAGATTGGATTGAAGTGCCTCCGGGGGTGGAGGCACGTTTGAGGGTATGTCGGGAAGGTCAAGATTTATTTCAAACATAGCAATCACCGAGCGTTGTGATTTTCGCGGAGGCTACCTCTGGCAACAATTTGCTACTGCGAGTTGGGAACCGATGCCGAGCCGGCGCGCGCCACTATCTGCGAGGACTTCAGGATGGATCCACGTAAACCACGTGAGTGATCAGATCCTGAGAATCAGAGAAGTAGACGTTTTTGTAGGAGAAGGTTTTCCCACCGGGAAATACCCAGGAGTGTGAATTGGTGATCTGTTTGGTTAGCCCGTCTTCATAATTCTTAAAGACGTTTCTTACCGAGTTTCCTACTTTGTCATTGATCTGATTCAGACAGTCTTTAATTCCGCTGAATTCGCCAAGCAGATCCCGAAAGCCGCCCTTCTTCCAATCCAGGGTTTCGGAGGTGTCGGTAAGTGTGTCCGCACTGGTGGCCGTCAGTTGACCCTGGTCGTTAACGTCCAACGTGTAGGTCACGGTTTTCGTGAGCGCGAGATAATTCCCATCCAGGTGTCCGTAGCGAATGCCGTCCTCATGGTGGTTAAATTGGATGTAGGCGATGGCAGACAATTCCAGCTTTATTACGTTGCCTTTGAAAGCCACACTACCACCGAGCTGGTAATTAAAGTCGCCGTGAATTGAAGCACTGTGAGCTGAATTCTCCGAATCATCATGGCTGGCGCGCGAATAGTTTATGGCCAGCACAACGGTAAAACCGTCCGCCCCCGGAGGCGTCATAGCCACTGGGATAAACGTTGCCGGAGTGTCAGCTTCTTTGTAGGAGTAAGTGACGGTGAAATTCTCACCGCTATGCCTCAGATCTACCAGAGTATTGATGGAGAGCGTTCCGACTTCCTGATTAACCAGACCCCTGAGATAGTCGACGAAGCTTCCGCGATTAATGGCAACCACTCCCATCTCGTCAGCCGTTTCCGAACTCTCGATCCAGTTCCACTCAAACTGAACCGGCGCGGGCATCGGGTGATGCTGGGCCATCACCAGATAGTTCAGCGTGTAGAGCCCATATTGCGTGGTTGCATTACCTTGCGCGTCGAGATTCGGAGATACTTCGATATTCAAATCGGTGGGAATAATCGAGGGTTGCAAGGGGTTCGGGGTCACGGGCTGAATGGTATAACCGAGGATCGGCTCACCATGCTTCTTTGCGTTGGCCCAATAAGTGTCAGTAAAGACCCTCATCAGGATTGGGTAGGCCTCACTGCTCGGGTCGAGCCCTACGATTTGAGGCATGTCCTGCAAACCGGCAGTGTTCAAGTCGAGATATAACTGCTGCACGCTGAAAGCCGAGTCGGGATTGAGGTTCTTCACTTTGTTTTGCACCGAGGCCGGGAGCGTGTTGAAGTAGTTTTGGTCCGCGGTGCGCATGTCGAGGTTAACGTTAAACTTAAACAGCCATGGGTTATCGTCTGGTTGCGCGAGGTTTGTCCACTCCAGGGCCCGGTGGTGTTCGTCGAGCACGATGATGTCAAACGTCGCACAGAACAGCTGGTAGGTTACGAAGTTGTTCCCTCGATCAA
>DATKIS010001075.1:0-6242 GCA_035543975.1 Pyrinomonadaceae bacterium | reverse complement strand
GTTTCATGCTGTAAACAACGTGCCGCCAGACCGCTGGCCTCGCGTTCAAAAAACTTCCCTTCCGTGTCCTGCGCCCGCAAAATCACCCGGTCAGGTCGTTTCAGTTCTGCATGGACCTTGCCCACAGATAAGCAACCCTCTTCGCCGCCTTGTTCGCCGTCTGTGAAAGTGATTTCGGGATTCGCCGCCACCAGCTTGATTCCGTCACAGTTCATTACAAACAGGCGGAGAGCAACGCCTATCTGCTGCGCTGCCAGTCCCACACCACCTTCGGCGTACATGGTGTCAAACATGTCCCTGACCAGCGATTCCAACTCGGCGTCGAAACTTTCGACTGGATCTCCCGGTTCCAGTAGAACGGTGGCTGGATACTCCACGATTGGTCTGATTGCCATATTTTCATTTGAGGATCGATCTTTTTGGGCCTACGCGTCGACCAATTCCGGTTCACGCTCGCGCAGGAACTCAAACGGCTCGACTATCTTGCCGGCGATGGCTGAAGCTGCCACCACGTAAGGTGACGCCAGGTAGAGTTTCCCGGGACCGCTGCGGCCGGGAAAGTTTCTATTCTGCGCGCTGACGGTCACGGTCTCGGCCGAAGGAGAGGCGCCCGGACCGGCGTTAATGCAGGCGCCGCACGAGGGATCGATCAACTCCGCGCCGGCCTTTTCAAATATCTCCAGATAACCTCGACTACGAGCATACTGTTTGATTTTCTGCGAGCCGAACTGCAAATAAAGGTGAACCCCGGGGGCTACTCGCTTGCCCTGATCCAGTGCGTTTTGCAAAACCTCGGCATACATGTCCATGTCCGCCATCTTTCCGCCGGTGCATGATCCGCCGTAGGCCGCATCAATCCGCACTTCAGCTTCAAGCGAATCGATGGGGATTCCGTTGCGCGGGTCACCCGGCAACGCCACCATCGGCCGGATCTCATCCAGGTCGATCTCAAAGACGGCAGCATACTCGGCGTCCGGGTCGCTGTAGGTAAATCCTTTGCGAACCTCTTCAGCCTCGAGCCCGCGCGTATTAACGATATATTCGAGAGTTCGCTCGTCAGGTTCGATGATCCCAGTAGTCCCGCCCGCTTCCACCGACATGTTCGTCAGGGTAGCGCGTTCATCCATCGACCAGTTTCTGAGATCCTCGCCCGCGAACTCCAACACTTTGCCGATGCCCTTGCTGGTCTTCATGTAATCGGAGGCCAGGATGTAGAGCATCACGTCTTTCGCCGCGACGTCCGCACGCTTTTTGCCCGTAAGTACATAACGCACGGTTTCGGGAACTCGGATGCGAATGTCTTTCGTGTACCAGGCGTTGGCCATGTCTGTGGAACCGACTCCGAAAGCGAAGCAGCCGAGCACGCCGGCCATGCAGGTATGCGAATCAGTCCCGATCACAATCTGACCGGGCAGAGCCAGGTCTTCGACCACCGCGTTGTGGCAGATCGCCTCTGACCCGCCTTCCGGGTTTTCGCCATAAAGTCGGATACCTTGCCTGGTCGTGAAATCTGCTTGAGTGGTCGCCAGGCCGTCAGCTTTTTCCAGCAGGCCCATCTCGCGATGCTTCGGCGACATCACCTTGCTGAGGAACGTCAGATGGTCCCGAAACGCGAACACCGATTCGGGTTCAGAAACTCCGGCCTCAGGTCCGAGGGCCTGGCGGAATAGCGACTCGGCCATGGGCGTCACGTATTCATGGGAGAAGCGCACATCAGCGGCGGCAAACAAAGCGTCGCCGGGCTTCACTGCCGCGACCCCAATCTTGCCAGCAGTAACAAAAGCGTGGCGGGCGATGATCTTCTCGACGATTGTCATGGGGCGGATTGACTGGCCACCCGCTAACGCAGGTGGTTCTGACAGCGCCGGCCCACCCGCTAACGCAGGTGGTTCTGACAATGAAGGCGGCGAGACTTCCCCAGCCAGCCGGGCTTTGTTGTAGCTGAAAAGCCCGCCGTACTCGACGATGTCTTTCGAAATTGGGTCGAGGCCGTCGGTAAACTCGGCCAACCGAATAGCCTCTCCTGCGCGTATTCGTTCGATCAGGCCAAGGTCAGTAGAAGTGAGTAGTCCGATGTTCTGTGAGTTTTGACCGTAGATCTTTTCGATGCTTTTCGCGATGACTAGTTGAACGCCGGCGGCCTTTTCAGCAAAGGGCGCCGTTTCGCGAGACGACCCACAGCCTTTCGATAGTCCGGAAACGACGACGGCGAAGCCGCCATTCTTCACTTCGTCTTTCTTGATGGCGCCTTCGCGCATGCCAACGTAGACGTACTGGCCGAGCGTTTCGTCGTAATAAAAGCAAACCCATCCCGGTGTGATTTCGTCGGTGGAGATATTACTCATCAGCGGCAGGTCGTCGTTCATCAAACGCCGGGCGAGCTCCGCCTCAAGCCGCTCCCGCTCATCGCCGGTGGCTTCGAGTTGTTGTCGGATTAGAGCTGTGTCGTCGGTTAGAAAAAGGATGCGGCCGGTAAATTTCAATTGAGCCGGGCGAGTAGTTGTATCAGCGGTCATTAATGCTCCCAGAAATACTCCATTAGAAAATAATGCATAAAGCTAAACGGGGATTATAACCTCACGAACCCGAAACGCTCGAACGGGGCTGTCAGAACCACCTGCGTGAGCGGGTGGTGTTTACTGTAAGCGCCGGGTTGGTGACAAGGGGGCCACCCGCTGACGCAAGTGGTTCTGACAAGAGTGCCACCCGCTGACGCAGGTGGTTCTGACAAGAGTGCCACCCGCTGACGCAGGTGGTCCTGACAAGAATGCCACCCGCTCACGCAGGTGGTTCTGACAGGGCTATTCGCTGAGTTTGAATTCGCAGGCCCGGCACGCTTAATATCGCTTCACACAGTCGTCAGGTATTACCAGAGTCAGCGGGAAGCATTGCCATGATTTTAAGACTTTCAGGTCCAGCTCTGTTTTTATTGATTTCGATATCTACCTTCGCAGCCAGTCCGCCCAGCGCCTGCTCGTCCGAACAAGTCCAACCGTCGATACCCACCGAAATGCAGGAAGATCAAGCTGCTCAAGAGAAGGACCCGGCCAAGCTCGAGCTGGAGGTGGTGAAGCTATACCAGGAAGGCAAATTCGAGGAAGCTATTCCACTTGCCAAACAGGTGGTCAAGATTCGGGAGCAGCAATTGGCGGCGAACGATCCGCTGCTGGCTGACAGCCTTGGGAATCTGGCCATGCTTTATTTGGCCAGGAAGAAGTTTGACGATGCCGAATCGCTCTTGCTGCGGGCGCTGACAATCTATGAGCAAACGCCGGGGAGCAATCCCCTGGTGCTGTCGAAGACCCTCGACAGTTTGGGCCATGTGCGCCTGTTCAAGACCGACATCAGAGAAGCGGAGAAGTATTACCTGCGCGCACTTGCGGCCAAAGAGCAGGCCTTCAGCCCCGATCACGGCGAAGTCCTTTACTCGCTCAACAATCTGGTCGAGTTTCATGTCAACAACAACGACTACGGGGCAGCGAACGCTATGCTGCAGCGAATTATCTCCATAAAAGAACAGAAACTGGGTGCATCGGATACGCAGGTAGGCAGGCTACTCGAACGAATGGCTTGCCTGATGTACAAAAACAAGCAGAACGCTGAAGCCGAAAAGGTTGAAGCTCGCGCTAATCACATTCTCTATAGCGCCCTGGCAGCTATGCCGGATCCGATCGAGCTGCCGCACCAGGTCTTCGCCTGTAAGTTGATTAATAATCCACGCCCGGATTTCGTTTCCATCGCCAGGAACCAACGACTCACGGGTATGATGAAGGTGGATGTTGCTATAGAAACTGACGAGGCAGGAAACGTCACGGCAGCGCGACTGATTGGCGGCCATTCGGGGTTCAAGTCAGTCGCGGAAAAAGCTGCCCGCGGCGCCAAACTGCGGCCGACCATTGTCGATGGACGCGGGGTGAAAGTGGGAGGGGTGATTAGTCACCAGTTCAGAACTACTACCCGCACGGTGGTCGTGGCCGTTCCCGGACGACTAGTTCGTCCTTAACCGCCTTTGAGAATTACCAGACAAGCAAATAGGAGAAGCATATGAAGAGGGTCACCGGGATAGGTGGAGTCTTTTTCAAGTCGAAAGATCCTGAGGCGTTGCGCGCCTGGTATCAGCGGCATCTGGGCCTGGAGTTCGACGCCTATGGCAGCGTAGTTTTCGATTGCGTTGACAATCAAGGCTCCGAGAAGGCTGCCCAAACAGTGTGGTCGTTATTTCCGAGTGACACAAAGTACTTTGATCCCAGCACCGCTCCTTTCATGCTCAACTATCGAGTGGAGAATCTGGCTGAGCTTTTACAGGTGCTGAGAAGCGAAGGTGTGCAGGTGGATGATCGTATGGAAGAGTTTGAATACGGCAAATTCGGATGGGTCATGGATCCTGAAGGCAATCGGATTGAACTGTGGGAACCGGGGAGTTCTTTCGTGAAGGAGAACAGCTAACGCCGAGGCGGGCGTTCAGCGTTCCTTTAGATTTCTTTTTTTCGGCCGCCACCCAAGGTAATTAAGCTTGTAGTCTGTAGGCCTTATTACCGCGCAAGGAGGTCGCCCATTGAGTGTGATTTCCTGGGCAAACCCAACGCGGACTGCCGGCGTGGGGCCCCCATCGCGAATCGTTAAATAGGCGAACGGAGAGGTCTGCCAACTGGCGCTGGTTCAAATGAGAGCGGTGACGATTGGGATAGGTTCAACCAGGTAGAAGATGACAAACGATAACGGCGCTACGTCTGAAACTTGTTTCCTTGCGGCCGTAAAGCGAATGCGGCGTATGCGGCGTTTCTCGACCCGTTCAACCATAAAGCGCTGACCTTCAAATTCGACTGTTTCGCCTTCCTGCAATAAACGGCCCGCCTGCGCAAGAAGAAAGCCGGCCAGCGTAATGTAACCACCATCTTCGGGCAGATGCAGATTAAGACGGCGGTTTGCATCGCGCACAGCGAGCATCCCACTCAACAAATAAGTGTCATTCGCTTCTTTCGTTATTTGTGAACGCACTTCTTCGTCGTATTCATCGTTGATCTCACCGACGATTTCCTCCAACAAATCTTCGAGCGTGACGATTCCTTCCATGCCACCGTGTTCATCGATCACAATGGCCAAGTGAGTGCGTGACGATTGCATATGGCGAAGGGCCGTACCAAGTCGTGCGGTGGCTGGAATAAACTGCGGCGAGTGAAGCAGATTCTCCATCATGAAAACGGCCACCGGTGGGTGTTCCAGGTAAGGCTCTAAGTCTCGTCTGAACAGCGTGCCGACAATCTCATCCAATCGTTCGCGATAGACCGGCAAACGTGAATAGCCCAAGGTGCGGAAAGCGTGTTTCGTTTCTTCCAGGGTAGCAGTGACCGGGATAGCATGCACCGCCGTCCGCGGAATCATTGCTTCTCGGACCTGAGAATCGGAAAACTCGAAGACGCTGTTGATTAGTTCTTGCTCTTCTGTTTCAACATGACCGCTTCGACGAGAGACGTCGATCAACTGACGCAACTCCTGTTCGGTATAAACTGAGGCGTGTTCACTCGAGGGATGAAGTCCCAACAGCCTTACTGTTCTAGTTCCCGCCCAATCAAGCAGCCGAATTGGATAATAAAAGGCCTTATAGAAAATCTGCATCGGCAGGGCGATGACTAGCGCCGTCTTTTCGGCGCGCTCGAGCGCGATCGTTTTCGGAGCAAGTTCGCCCAGGACGATATGTAGAAAAGTGATGATGCTGAATGCGACAGTGAAAGCAATGGTGTGTAGGACAGCATCCGAGACCCGGCCTTTGAGCGGGATTTCAAGCAAGTGAGCAATAGCCGGTTCGCCAATCCAACCAAGCGCAAGCGAAGCCAAGGTAATACCGAGTTGGGTAGCGGAGATGTACGCGTTGAGATTGTCCACCAGTCCCAACAATAATCTCGCTCTACGATTGCCCGTATCAGCAAGGGCAGCGATGCGAGAGCGGCGCACACTGACAAGCGCAAACTCTGAAGCAACGAAGAACCCGTTAGCGAGAACCAGCACGAAAACGACAACAATGTTCAAGGCTTCAAACATGACCTATCGATCATGATAGATGTTCACACATTGGAGATACAAGGAAGGCTTGCGGGAAACGGGCCGGCAAAACTCTTGTTGCCTCCTGCCTGACGGTGTAGGATTAGCGCGCTTCAACAACGCCTCGGTGGGGCTCTCCTACCTGGAAATGTCCGAAAAACTGAAGTGGACCGATCGGAAGTTTCAATTCGGCTTTCCGGTCG
>DATKIS010001074.1:0-2297 GCA_035543975.1 Pyrinomonadaceae bacterium | reverse complement strand
GTCTGTCATGGTCTTAAAAAAGATGTTTCCCCGCTTGATGACGCGCTCGATCTCGAAAAGGACGATCGAGCCGTGGGGTACCTGTCATTAGGACGATCAACTTCGCCAAAAGTAAAAAATGGGCCCTTAAATGAACCGTTGGCCCATAACGACGAAAAAAGCGCAGAAGACAAAAAGATCGCCTAGAGAGGAGGAACAGCAAGGTCCAGTCGTGTTTCACTGGTGCCTTGGTGCTCTTAGCAGCTTGGCAACCCCAGTTCGTCTGGGCCATTTCTTTTCAATTAATCCAGCCATGATCAACAGTCCAAATGGGAAGAAGATAATTGAGGCACTGCCGCAAGACCGAGTACTCACAGAAACCGACGGACCATTTGTCAAAATCGGCGGGAGATTGGCCATCCCTTCAGATGTATCGATCGTAGAGAATTATCTAGCCTGTGCTTGGCGCATGGAACAGCGTGAAGTGCGTTCAAAGATCAGAACAAACTTTTTCGAGTTAATACGACCTCTTCAACAATTCACAAACTAGAATCCTGAGCGCGGTGTCCGAGCATGGTCGCTACTTGTTGTGCCTGGTATGAGTTTGGCGATCCTTGTTATTAGGGCTATAGGTGTGTAAGAACGTCATCTCATCGGACATTTTTATTGGAGGCTCGCTGAAACCTAATGCTGAATGATGATTCCAGAGCGATGCGAGAATTGTTGTCGAGCATTAGCTTCGAGTCTATTCAGCAGACGCTCGAATTTGTAGGAACCAATCTAAAAATCATTGAGATCAATGATCTTAAGACCGCGACGTTTGAGATGCTCCGAGCGCACGTCTGCTATACGAAGTCCATCAAGGAAGGACAACCTCTATTTCGCGCAATGAAACACAACGCTGGTGAAGGGTGTTTGGTAGTTTGAAGCGAATCTACCCAGACCCAAAGTTCTTGACCAGCTTAGGCAGAGCAAATCGCGAGCATCAAGCAATCTTCTGTTTGAGCCCAGATCTCGTCATTGCGTTGCACGAAGTCAAAGCAAAACCCGGCGACATAATTAGTTACTCGAATGCAGACCGGTCGATGCTCCGACAGCGATCCTTGTACCTATTGGCATCGATTCCCTCATAAGAAGCACGGCCTAAAGGCTGCAGGAGATTTCCTTAAAACCTCAGTTTGGATTGAGGAGTTGCTTGATAAGCGCGGCAATCATCCAGTATTTCCGAAGACATCGGCTGCTCCTCAACGCGACCATTAAACGATTACTTAACCACGACCCGATAGGTTTGCTTGTACCCCACTTCCGCTCGGCACGCGCTGCCTTTTCTCAAAACGCGGATAGCAAGCGAACTTACAGATTAGCGAAAGAGTAATTCTCTGGTAAGCTTGAACGCGGTCTTTCTGACGAACGCTCAAATGAAGAATAAACCTTTCTTCCAAACGATCATCTTCATATTAATAGGTCTTCTCACCACTCTTATTCTCCTCGCTGCGAAGGTGATGTTTGAGCAAACAAGCGCCGGGCAACGACTGGAGTCCTACGGCTATGAAACCCTCCACTCCTATTTGCCATACTTCACTCCCAGAGAAGATATGCCTGTGGTTGTGGTTGACGTTGGCAACCCGGACGAGGGCGTGGACCAAGTCACACCCCGCGACAAACTCGAAGAAATTATCAACGCTATCGTCAAAGAGAACCCTGCAGCTATCGCTGTTGCAATAGACTTTTCACCTCAACTAAGCGGGCCCTGGCAAGATCCGAAAGATCCCGATTTTTTTGAGTACTGTTTGAGGTTGCGGGAAAATGGCATCCCTATATTTCTTGGCGTTGAGAGGTCAGCTCAATCCATGCCAGAGAGCTGGCTGGGTGTCAGGAAATATCAACCACTCGCGGTAGGCGTGGGTTTTCATTCCCATTACATGGACAAGGTGATCTTGTGGTTTGGATCCGACATACCTTCCGAAAGACTACCGAGTCTCAGCCTGGCAATGGCGCGAAGCTACCGCGCGACTCTACCTCAGCCGCCGGCCTTGTTCAGTGGGATGCTAGTAGCGGGCGAGAATTCCGATCATCAAACAATAAGGCAAGGCGATGCGGTGTTCACCTACTCAGACGCTATCGTCAATTACAGTACGTTGGACGCCCTAAAAACCGGGAGTCTATCGGCGACCGCAGCCCAGACAATAGCCGACAATGGACATATCTTTCCAAACAAGCTGGTTTTGATTGGCAAGATCAGAAACACCGATGACCTACACAATATTGCCCTTCAGGCTAATCCGGTGGCCGGAGTCCTACTGCATGCGTCGGCGACT
>DATKIS010001073.1:0-3319 GCA_035543975.1 Pyrinomonadaceae bacterium | reverse complement strand
ATTAAAAGCTTACAACCCCGACCCTGGCTATGAGCCAGGACTTTCGGCATTGCCCGCAGCAACACATCCAGCCCTTTATACTTCCTCACCATCCCGAAAAAGAGAAGGGTTCGCCCAGCGCGAGTTGGGTTTGACCCCACTCCAAAAAACTCGCTTGGCGCCGGAAGCGAGGCCACACTGATTCTCTTCCCGGCAGCAAACGGAGCCAGATCGCGACGGTCGCTGGAAGAGTGAGTAATGAATTCGTCAATCGGCTTGGCAGCAAACTTCAGCAGCAGGTGATCGAAAGGAGTTCCCTCATGGGGAAACACGTTGTGACACTCAAGCACGCATTGCAGGCCATTCCTGCGAAATACTCGCGCCAGCGTTCCCACCATCATGCCAAAAAAAACGTGCCACCATTGGAATACGACAACATCCGGAGAGAAGGCCTTTACGGCCCTGGCCGCCCTGGCCCAGGTAATCGGATTAAGCGGTGAGAGCATTGGAACACTGCCGGCATCCAGCTTTGAATCGCTGGTGTCCAACACTGTCTTGCCCGGGAAAAGCAGCGCAGGATATAGCCGATGGAAGGAGATTACCTGTACCGAATGACCACGTTCACTGAGTTCTTTCTTGAGGTAGTAAACGTGGTGAGCGATTCCGCCCCGGAGTGGATAAGCTGGGCCAATGATCGTCACCTTCATTTAGCAATGCTTCCAGCCTCAGCCTTATACCGCCGCGCTTCCTCGTCGATGACCGCCAGATCTGCTTCGCCGTCTGTCTCAACGATGGAGTAGTCGCCCTCGCGCCGGTAAGAAAACGCAATCATCTCAGCAAGCAAACCAAACAATACCAACTGCACACCCACAATGATCAGCAAGGTTCCGATAATCAACACCGGCCGGTTGTTTAGCCATTGGCTGGCAAAGACCCTCAAGCCGATCAGGTAAGCATCTATCACAAAACCAATCGAGAACAGCAGGGTTCCCAGGAACCCGAAGAAGTGAAGTGGCTTATTTGTGTATCTAGTCATGAGGATTATGGTGAGCAAACTGAACATGCCACCCATGACTCTTTCGATTCCGTAGCGTGAACTGCCGTGAGCCCGGGGAGCATGATCAATCTTGACTTCACCCAGGAGAAAGCCCCGGTAACTGGCCAGCACGGGAATGAAGCGATGGCGCTCGCCATAGACCATTACCTCATCCAGTACTTCACGCCGGATGCATTTGAAGCCGCAGTTGAGATCATGCAGCCGCACTCCGGTAAGCATTCCGGTTACCACGTTATAGATCTTGGAAGCTACTCGTTTAGACAATCTATCGCGGCGGCTGTGGCGCCACCCGCAAACGAGATCGTATCCCTCGTTCAGCTTATTGAGCATGAGGGGTAGTTGCTCCGGGATGTCCTGGAGGTCGGCATCTATGGTGACGATGATCCGGTAACGCGCGGCCCGAAATCCGGCGGCCAGAGCGGCCGACTTGCCGAAGTTTCTCCGGAACCGAATGAATCTCACTGAGCGGTTTGCCGCGCGGAATTCTTTAAGCCGTTGAAGCGAGCCGTCGGTGCTTCCGTCATCGACAAAAATGATTTCATAAGTTGGGGCGATGTCTCCCAAAACCGTCGATAACCGGGCATAGAGTTCATCCAAAGCGGCGCGCTCGTTGTATAACGGCACTACCACCGACACTGTGGCGGGGCTGGAACCTGGGCTGCTGTCCGGAGCAATCTTCATCAGAATTGGTGGTTGGCGATTTCCAGTTTTGGCCGTGCCTGTGTAAGGTGTCTAAACCGAAGGACGAGCTGATGGGTCACTGGAACTGCGTTCCCTGGGGTACAGACCAAATGAGTAATCCTCTGTGATAAACTTCGTAATTGACAGATTTCATGCCAAAAACGAATCGGCAACTCGATCGAGTGCCATAATTGGGAATCCAGTTACTATATAAGGATTGTAATGAGTTCGACAAGTTACGATGGTTCGGCTGACCCAAGCCAGCTGGCGGCTCCGGCCCGTGATGATCTCCCCGATCCTCGGCCAACCACATACCACCTGCCGCCGAAACCAGTTATTACAATCCGACCGAGCAAGCCGTGGGCTCCGCTTAACTTGCGTTCACTTTGGGCCTACCGGGAATTGTTATTTTTCCTCATCTGGCGCGATGTGAAAGTTCGTTACAAGCAGACCGTGCTGGGAGCAACTTGGGCGATCATTCAGCCGCTCACCATGATGATGATTTTCACGGTCTTCTTTAGTCAACTGGCACGCATCCCGACTGAAGGAGTCCCTTCCGGACTTTTCTATTATTCCGGCTTGTCGCTCTGGATGTTTTTCAGCAACGCTGCCATGGGTGGCGCCAATAGCTTGATTGGCAATACCAACCTGATCACTAAAATCTATTTTCCCCGGTTGATAATTCCCAGCGCCGCGGTCCTGGCCTGTGTCATCGACTTTGCGATCGCGTCGCTCCTGCTGATTCCACTGCTGATCTATTACAACTTTAGCGTCAGCTTCCGATTCCTGTTGCTCCTGCCGATCTCGGCGGTCATCACGATTTTGGCTTTGGCGATGGGAGTGCTTTTCTCCGCCCTGAACACCAAGTATCGCGACGTGCGATATGCGCTTCCCTTCCTCCTGCAGGTTTGGATGTTTGTCTCACCGGTGATCTATCCCTCGAGTCTGGTTCCGCGGGAATGGCGTTGGCTGTTTTCGCTAAACCCATTGACCGGCATTATCAGTGGTTATCGCGCCGCCTTATTTGGCCAGCCGATCCATTGGGGAGCACTGGCCTACTCCATGCTCTTCACGCTCATCTTCCTTTCGATAGCTGCCTATACTTTTCGGCGCATGGAAAGAAGTTTCGCCGAGGTTATCTGAGATTGAACCAGGCAGTAGTGGGAATTCAATGAGACCAATCATCAAAGTTGAGAACCTGTGCAAGCAATACCGCATCAATAGTCGCGAGAAGACTATGTTGCGCTACGACACCCTGCGTGAATCCATCGTCACGAATATTCGGGGTCCGCTAAGTCGAATGAGGGGCAGCGGGCAGGTTCATAAAGAGACGCTTTGGGCGCTCAAAGACATTAGCTTTGAGGTTCAGCCTGGCGAAGTCCTCGGCGTCATCGGCCCAAATGGAGCCGGCAAGTCAACCTTGCTCCAAATCCTGTCACGCATTATTGAACCGAGCAGCGGGATCGTCGAACTGTACGGAAAAGTCGGCAGCCTGCTGGAGATTGGGACCGGCTTTCATCCTGATCTCACGGGACGCGAAAATGTGTATTTGAACGGGGCCGTCCTGGGAATGAGCCGCAAAGAGATCAACGCCAAGTTTGA
>DATKIS010001072.1:0-7935 GCA_035543975.1 Pyrinomonadaceae bacterium | reverse complement strand
AATCTGGAGCCCTTCCTCGCCCAGCCCCTGAAATGAATAAGGCGAAGACCGCGGCTTGAATGCTCCACCGCGAAAGAACTTTGCCCCGCTACGGCTTACCGCTTCAGCCACCGCGAAAGCCTGCTCGCGACTCTCGACCGCGCAGGGTCCCGCGATGATCGCCAGTTCGTCACCGCCAATTGAGGCGTCGCCGACCTTGACGATTGTCTTCTCGGGACGCAGATCGAGCGTGATCAGCTTGTAGGGCTTGGTAACCCGGATTACCTCAGCCACGCCGGGCATGTTTTCGAAACGAGACGCGCCCACCGCGCCCTCATTTCCGGTAACGCCGATGGCGGTGCGTTGCGCCCCTGGCAATGGATGCCCTCGGAAGCCGAGTTCGGTGATGACGTCCACGACGTGCTTGATCTGCAAATCCGTGGCGTCCCTTTTCATTACTATCAACATGATTCAAAACTCCAGGCGATTCAAACTTCAGTTTTCTTCCGATGGACCGGTTCCTAACCCGCGGAGCGGTTGACAGCATAAAGCCTGGGGTGCAGCGAAGCGAAACCCCAGGGGATCCAGGCAGGTCACAAAGACATAGCCCGCGCCAGCGGGCGACAGCCAACTAAATAATCTCAATGGCCTACTTGGAAATGAGGCCCGGGTGCTATCGCACATTCCGCGTGCTTGTTTCCTCGTCGCAATTGTTCCCTGAGGTTTCGCTTGGCTCCACTCCAGGCTTTACGCTGTCACCCGCTCCGCCGGTTAGGAAACACTTTCAGGCGTCAGCGTCCGAACGAACTCTTCTACGCGCTCGACCAAATCTCCAGCTTGCGCCTTTTCTATTTCTGCGACGATGGCAGAGCCGACCACGGCAGCCTCCGCGTAACGCCAAACCTCGCCAACCTGCTCAGCGTTACTAATGCCAAACCCAACCGCAACCGGCAAATCGCTTACGCGCCTGACGCGCGCCACCAGCTTTTCAGCCTCTTCGCTCGACTCAGTGGTCGCTCCGGTCACACCCGTTCGCGAAACAGCATAGATAAACCCTCTTGCGTCCTCCGCGATTACTTTCAGCCGCGCGTCGGAGGATGTGGGCGCTACCAGGCGAATCAGATCCAGACCGTGTGCCGTAAACTGCTGCGAAAAACCAATAGCCTCGCCCGCGGGCAAATCGGTCAGGAGCACGCCATCCACGCCGGCAACCTCAGCCTGGGCGGCGAAGAGGTTCAGGCCAAACTGCAGCAACGGATTCAGGTAACTGAAGATAACTATTGGCGTCGCCAACTCCCGGCGTACTTCCGCCACCAGCGTCAGTATCTGCCTCACGTTGGTTCCATTCAGCAGCGCGCGTTGCGAGGCACGCTGTATCACCGGGCCGTCTGCTATCGGGTCGCTGAAAGGAACACCCAGTTCGATCACATCTGCCCCGGCACGAGCGAGCGCAAACAAGAGTTGCCGAGTGGTCTCGATGTTGGGGTCACCGGCCGTGATGAAAGGGATCAGGCCGCCCTTCCCTTCCCGCTTCAGCCGCGCAAACGTTTCTTTGATTCCACTCAACCGCGTTGCTCCATTCATCTGGGGCGATTCGTAGGGGCGGCACTCCGTGGCCGCCCCCTCTTTCATTTCCCGACTTCGTTGCCTTCAGGATGTAACAGGCGGGCCGGGGAATACTTCATGGCCGCGCTATTTTTCTGTAAGTATGACCCAAGCGAAAGGTGGGGTGGCCACGGAGTTGCCACCCCTAAAATTTCATCAGCCTTTCCGAAATCATGTTTACGTCCTTGTCACCGCGACCTGACAGATTTACCACGATGACCTGGTCGCTCGTCATCAGGCGGGCAAGTTTCAAAGCATGCGCAACGGCGTGCGCTGATTCCAGCGCCGGAATAATTCCTTCCAATCTCGAAAGCGTCTGAAACGCTTCCAGGGCTTCCTCGTCAGACGCAGAAACATACTCGACCCGTCCCTGGTCATGAAGAAAGGCGTGCTCCGGACCTATGGCTGGATAATCGAGGCCCGCGGATATCGAGTGGGTCAAAGCGATTTGGCCATTCTCGTCCTGTAACACGTAACTCATCGTTCCGTGCAAAACTCCGGATGTGCCACTGCCGTCAGCATTGAACCGGGCGGCGTGTTCCCCAAGCCTGCTGCTGGTGCCTCCGGCTTCGACACCAACCATCCGCACTTCCGGATGGTCGAGGAAAGGATGAAACAGCCCGATTGAATTCGAACCGCCCCCCACGCAAGCGACCAACGCATCGGGCAGCCGGCCCTCCTCCTCCACGATCTGGGTCCGAGCCTCTCTGCCAATCACGCTTTGAAAGTCGCGAACCATCAGCGGGTAGGGATGTGGGCCAAGGGCGCTGCCGAGCAGATAGTAAGTGGTTTGGGGAGTTGTGGCCCAATCGCGTAACGCTTCATTGATTGCATCCTTCAGAGTCCGCGAGCCGGCGTCTACTACTTTTACTTCCGCACCTAACAGTCGCATGCGGACGAGGTTCAACTCCTGCCGGCGGGCATCTTCGGCCCCCATGTAGATCACGCATTGAATTCCAAACAGGGCACACACCGTCGCGGTAGCCACGCCATGTTGGCCGGCCCCGGTTTCGGCCACTATGCGCTGCTTGCCCATGCGGCGCGCCAGCAATACCTGGCCGAGGGCGTTGTTTATCTTGTGGGAACCGGTGTGCGAGAGGTCCTCGCGCTTGAGATAAATGCGGGCTCCACCAGCAAACTCAGTCAACCGCCCCGCGAGAAACAATGGCGTCGGGCGGCCGGAGTACGATTTCAGGAGGCCGGCAACCTCTCTCTGAAAGTCTGCGTCCTTCCGGGCAAACTCGTAGGCACTCAGTAGCTCATCGAGCGGGGCCATCAGGGTCTCAGGCACGAAGCGGCCGCCGTATGGCCCCCAATAGCCTTGCGAATCCGGTTGCTCAAGATTCATTCGAGTGATCCTCTGTGATCCCATAGGACCTATTGGACATATTTGACCTATCAACTTTAAGGGCTGAGCTCTGAACTTCTCGCGTCCAGGGCCGCCCGAACAAAAGCTCGCACCTTAGCCAAATCTTTGCGGCCGGGAGCCCGTTCGAGCCCGCTACACGCATCCACAGCGTAGGGCTGGACCGATTCGATTGCGGCGGCCACGTTATTCTCGTTCAGTCCCCCGGCGAGAAAAAGCTTCCCGACCAGCGGCCGCGTGCGCATTGCAAGAGACCAATCAAACCCCTGACCCGCACCACCAAACACAAGCGGACTGAAGCCATCGAGCAAGACTGCCTCTGTTTCATATCGCGTCGCATCGTCAGGGTCGAAATCGCTTTTCACTCGCACAGCTTTGATAACGAAGAAATCTTTCAAGTCGCGGCAATATGCAGGCGACTCATCCCCATGAAGTTGGACCGCCGCCACACCTGCTTCCCTTGCCGTCTGCCTGACCTCTTCGGCATCAGGCAAATTCACGAAGATGCCGACACACTGGATTACGGCCGGCAGTTGCTGGATGATCGCCCGCGCGGCAGCCGGCTGAATGTAGCGCGAACTTTGCTGATAAAAGTTGAAGCCCAGCGCGTGTGCGCCGGCGTCGACGCTCGCCAGGGCGTCTTCGAGATTCGTAATCCCGCAAATCTTCACGCGAACCATAGCTCTAATTCCGCCACTATCACCCAAGGTAAACGAAACCGAATTCGAGCTGATTTCAGCCCTACTCCTCGGCCTCATTGATCATCGCCCGCAGAGCAGCCTCCGGATCGTTTGACGCCACCAACGCCTCGCCAATCAAAAAGCCGTTGTACCCCACCCCACGCAACTGTTTCAGTTCCGCCCCGCTCCTCAATCCGCTTTCACTTACCAGCACCGCTTCAGCCGGAGCTTTTGACCGCAGTTCAACTGAAACATCTATGGAAACTTCAAACGTGTGCAGGTTGCGGTTGTTGACGCCAATCAAAGAAGCTCCCGAGGCAGACGCTCGCCTCATCTCCTCACGCGTATGCACTTCAATCAGCGCATCCATTCCCAACTCAGTTTCAGCTATGGTTCTCAAACGCAGTAACGTCTCGTCATCCAGGAGCGCCACAATCAACAGCAACGCATCCGCCCCAGCCGCAGCTGCCTCGTAAACCTGGTAGTCGTCAAAGATGAAATCCTTGCGCAGCACCGGCAGCGCCACAGCCCGACGTACGGCCCGCAGATCCGCCAGCGAACCCTTAAAGTAGTCTTCTTCCGTCAAGACCGAGATTGCCACCGCACCACCACGTTCATAGGCAGTGGCTGTTTCCTCGATCGTTCCCTTCAAACCAAGATCGCCTTTTGATGGTGAGGCGCGTTTGATTTCCGCAATCACATTGATTTGTGTCTCGTTGCCGAGGGCCTGCCGCAAGGCGTGTCGCGAGGCGTTTGACCGTACGTCATACGCGCCGGCGCGCAGGTTATAGAACGAAGCGCCGGCCTGCGCGTCCTTTAAACGGGCACGCTTTTTCTCCACCACCGCGGCCATGAAGTCTATCCCACTGCTCATGCGACTACTCCTGTTGTCGTAGCTTTCACTAGTTCTGCGAGCTTCGCAGCCGCGGCCCCGGTTTCGAGGCTGGCTACGGCCCGCCGGGCGGCTTCGCGCAAATCGGTGGCAACTCCGCCAATCAGGAGTCCGGCGGCGGCGTTGGCGACGACCAGGTCGCGCGCTGCGTCAACCCGATTTCCGGAGAAGACCTCTCGAATAATTCTCGCGCTGGCATCGGGTCCATCTACAGCAAGGCCTTCCAGTGATGAAGTTTGCAAACCAAAATCCTCGGGGCCCACTTCAAACGTCTTCACCGTTCCGTCCTGTGCTTCTGCCACCAGAGTCTTTGCCGTCAAGGTGACTTCATCCAGCCCATCCCACCCATGAACCACCCAGGCGCGCTTCGTCCCTAAGGTGGCCAGTGCCTGGGCAATCGGCGCAACCAGTTCGGGTTTGCAAACTCCCACAAGTTGATAGGGCGCACCGGCAGGATTTGTTAGCGGCCCCAGCAAGTTAAAAACTGTGCGCACACCCAGTTCACGTCGAATCGCCGCCACCCGGGCGGTGGTTCCGTGATAGAGGGGCGCAAACATGAAACAAACGCCGAGTTCGTTAAGACACCTACCGGAGACTTCCGGCAACGCACTCACCCCGACGCCCAGCGAAGTTAAGACATCAGAACTTCCCGCGCGGCTGGTGACTGCCCGGTTTCCATGCTTCGCAACTGGGAGCCCCGCTCCCGCAATTACAAATGCCGCGGCCGTGGAAACATTGAAGGTCTTCGCACAGCTCGAGCCGGTCCCGGCCGTATCCAGAAAGCGTTCATGTCGCGACTCGAGTGGCAAAGCCCGCGAGCGCATCGCCGCTGCAATACCGGTTAGTTCGTCTACGGTTTCACCCTTTATCGCCAGGGCTACCAGTGCCGCCGCTATTTGTCCGTCGGTCGCAGCGGGATCGAGTAGGCTGTCCAAAAACAGCTCGGCATCGGCGCGTGACAGATCCTCTCCGCGCACCAGCTGCGACAGGTAAACTCCGAGGCCCGGGCCCGGCGGGATCGTTTTGACGGTGTCTGGTGGTTTACTCATTCAGTGCCTGCTCATAACCCGATGAAGTTGCCTAACAACTTCCGGCCGTCCTCGGTCAGAATCGACTCGGGATGAAACTGTACGCCTTCGATCTTCTTCTCGCGATGTCGCAAACCCATGATCACGCCATCACTCGTTTCCGCAGAAACCTCGAGACATGCCGGCAAGCTCGCACGCTCAACCACGAGCGAATGATAACGGCCGGCACGAAAGGGCGACTCGAGTCCCCTGAAGATTGAATTTCCATCGTGAAACACCTTGGATCCTTTGCCATGTACAACCTGAGCAGCTCGGACTACGCGACCGCCAAACACTTGTCCGATGGCCTGATGACCAAGGCAAACTCCCAGGATCGGAACGCGACCACCAAAATGCTCTATCAACCGCAGGGAGATTCCGGCGTCAGTCGGACAGCCCGGCCCCGGCGAGATCAAAATACTCCGCGGCAGGTCCGCTTCAATTTCAGCGATTGAGACTTCATCGTTACGCCGCACGCGCACATCCTCGCCCAGCTCGCCCAGATATTGCACGAGGTTGTAAGTGAACGAATCGTAGTTATCGATTACGAGAATCATCTCTTTCTTTGCCGCAGATTAACGCGGATACTCGCGAATCAGTTCGTGACTTTTCGTGTTATCTCGTGAATCGTTGGCTTCCTCCGCAATCTCGATAGCGCGAAACAACGCTCCGGCCTTGTGCACCGTTTCTTCATATTCCCGCTCGGGTATCGAGTCGGCCACAATGCCGGCGCCCGCCTGCACTGACGCTTCTCCCTCCCGCAGCACAATCGTGCGAATTGCAATGCACGAATCCAGGTTGTCGGCGTAGTCAGCGTAAAGCACGGCTCCCGCATAAACACCACGCTCTTCCGGTTCCAGGTTGCCGATAATTTCCATCGCCTTCACTTTGGGCGCGCCGGTTACGGTCCCGGCAGGAAAACACGCCGCCAGCGCGTCGAAGCGATCGCAATCATTGCGTAAGCGCGCGCGCAAGCTGGAAACGAGATGCTGCACCTTGGAATAGCGCTCAACCGACATCAGCTCCTCGACCCGCACCGATCCATATTCCGCCACTCGTCCAAGATCGTTGCGGCCCAGATCAACCAGCATCATGTGCTCCGCCACTTCTTTCTCGTCCCCACGCATTTCTTCAGCCAGCTGGTCATCTTCCGCCGCCGTCTCGCCACGTCGGCGCGTGCCGGCGATGGGTCGGTAATCAATCTGCTCTCCCCGGCAACGGACCAGCATCTCCGGCGACGCCCCGATGATCGACTCGTCGCCGAGTTTGAGAAAATACATGTACGGAGAAGGATTGCTCTGGCGCAGAGCGCGATAAATTGAAAACGGGTCCGCGCTCACCTGTTTCTTAAACCGCTGCGAGATCACAGTCTGATAACAATCCCCTGCGAGAATACTCTCCTTGACGAAATGAACTGCTTCCTCAAAACCTTCTCTGGTCCAGTTTGAACTGATGGCTGGCCGTTCGCTCGAATTGGATAACTTCGCAGCCGGAGAAAGATTCGCAGCGCTTGTTGATTGTTCCGACAGATGTTCACCGGCAGGCTGCGGATTTCCAACCACGCTATCGCCGCCAAGCAGCTTCTCCAGACGCTCAGTCTCGCGTACCGCCTGGTCGTAAAGTTCTCTCAAACCGCTTGCCTCTGATTCGTCGGTAAAAACCACGGAAACAATATGGATTTGCTGTTGCGCACGGTCGAAGACCACGAGCGAGCGGTAGAACATTAAGAGGGCTTCGTCAGACTGACTGGCAGTTTTACCTTCCGGATGTTTGTTCAGGGCGGGCTCAAACCAGTGTGCCGCCCGATAACCGAGATAGCCAACCGCCCCACCGGCGAACGGCGCAAGGTCCGTGCGGTTGCCCAGCCTATGCTCGCGAAAATGGCGTTGAAGATAATGAGCCACAGTTTCGCTGAGCGTTTCCGAGGATCCGTTTCTTTCAACAAAGGTCTGTTTGCCGCGGCCGCGGACGATCATGTAGGGGTCTGCACCGATAAATGAGTACTTCGCCACCCCTTCGCCACCCTCCACCGACTCGAGCAGAAACGCGTGGCGGGCTGAGCCGGCTAAGTTTGTAAAAGCTTGCACCGGACTCCGCGAGTTTTCCGGAACGATCCGCGCCACCGCGACTACATTCCCGCGAGCGGCATCGCGTTCAAACTCCTCGAAAGTGGCTGGTTGAAGTTTTGACATGATCGAATCCCTTTGGAGTGCGGCGGCTTGACGCCGCTTTTGCCCGCGGCGGCTTGACGCCGCTTTTGCCCGCGGCGGCTTGACGCCGCTTTTGCCCGCGGCGGCTTGACGCCGCTTTTGCCCGCGGCGGCTTGACGCCGCTTTTGCCCGCGGC
>DATKIS010001071.1:0-6097 GCA_035543975.1 Pyrinomonadaceae bacterium | reverse complement strand
CCTTTCCGTCTACGAAGAAGTCATCCGGTCTGCTTCAAGGCGTCGCGCAACGCTGGCGCCGGGAGCGCCGGCGACGCAAGGTAGGCCGTGCTTACGACATGGCCCTGGAGATTGCGCGGGTTATTCCTCGGGGATCGCGCGTGCTCGACGTGGGCTGCGGGAATGGCTACATCGCCCATCACCTGTCGGCGTTGCTCACCGGCAAAGTGGTAGGCATCGATCTAGGCGCAAAGAGCGAAGCGCCTATTGATTACCGGACCTTCAACGGCACTGATTTCCCGGTGGCCGCCGGTTCATTCGAAGCCGTCCTGTTCTGTTATGTCCTGCATCACGCCCAGAATCTCAACGCGATCATGGCTGAGGTATCGCGGGTGCTTCAGCCAGGCGGTCGAGTCGTGATCTACGAAGACATTCCGGAGACTTGGTGGGATCGTTTGGTATGCCTTATCCACGACCGGAAGTGGCGTGGTCGTACGGGTCCGTGCACTTTTCAGACACCGGCCAAGTGGGGTCTGCTTTTCACTGCTGCAGGTTTCGAAATCGTCAACGAGCGTCAGCTATCACGCTGGCGCAATCTCGCCCATCCCGTGAGCCGCCGGCTATTTGTTCTCAACCGAAAAGATCATCTTATATTGCGCCGATCTGCCTGTTCATCTTCATGAAGTCGAAGTTGTTCCAGGCTTCGACGATCTTCCCGTCCCTGATTCGAACGATGCACATACCAGTAAACTCCACGGGCGTGTTACTGGCGGGAATCCCCAGATGATCGCCGGTGTGCTGTCCCCGAATGGAACACCGGGCAGCAACCAAATCGCCCTCGGCGATCAGTTCTTCGACGACGACGCCAACGTCGGGAAAAGCACCGCGAAAGATCCCGTGAAACGGCTTGAAGTCGGCCGGTCCCTTCATCGGGGTGCTCTCGTCATCCGAAAGGCCGTGGACAATCCCATCCGCAGCAAACATCTCGTCGATAGCTTCCGCGTTTCCCTGGTTCCAAACTTCATCAAACCAGCGTCGCAGTAGTGCCTTGTTTTCTTCTGACATGATTAGATCCTTAAATAGATATTGCCGCGGCTGGAATGCGTTGATTTACTCTTCCACCAGATCAACCGACATCGCCGCAGCGTCTGGTCCGGCTTCTTTGGCAATCCGCAACAACCAGTGCAGCCTTTCGGTTTGCTCCTCGTTGAGTTCTATGAATTTCACTCCGAAGCCACGCCCCGCCATGTAGTGTTTGACCTCGCCCTCCAAATACAGCCAATCCTCATCCGGCAGCAGCACGCGAAATCCCACGATCTCACCTGTCCTGACTTCCCCGACCGAGTCGAGAAAACAACCGCCTTCTGACAAATCGGTAATCCGGGCGCTGTGAGCTTCGGTTGAGCTGTCCCACATGGCGTCGAGACTGACTCGTAACCTTGGTTTCTCGCGACGTTCAACCATTGTCTTTACTTCTCGACGTGGAATTTGTGAAGCACTCGATGTGTGATCGGCGTGAGAATGATTCCCATCACCCCGATGAGGACCAAGCCGCTCAAAAGCGCATAGGCCGAGGCAAAGATCTTCGCGCCGTCATTGCGCAGAGGATTGACCGGGCCCATGCCGCCCAAAATCATCGAGGCCTCGAGTAGTGAATCAACCCAATCCAGCTGGTCGATCCAATGATAGCCGGCAATTCCAATTGCCAGTGCGGGCACCACCAACCCCATTGCGACTCCCACCGCACCCAGCATTCGCCTGGCAAAGACCGATAGCGGAACTACTTTTTCGTGTTTACCTTCAAACATGAATTCAGCACTTTTGGAGTGCGGCGGCTTGACGCCGCGTTCGTCCGCGGCGGCGTGACGCCGCGTTCGTCCGCGGCGGCTGGACGCCGCTTTCGTCCGCGGCGGCTGGACGCCGCTTTTCTAAAGCAACCCGCGCATCGGCAAGATAAGGCGATTATTCGTGTGCCATTTTCGCCACACATCAAGCGGCGTCAAGCCGCCGCGGACCAAAGCGGTGTCGAGCCACCGCACTCCAAGTTCAGCCGGCAGCAAACTGAGTTATTTCACCCGGCTTGCGCAGCATCTTGTTTACTTCACCGACGTGGTGTTCTTCTTCCGCGATCATCTTGCGAGCGTACTCCTCGAGCAAAACAGAGCGATCGCGCACCAGCTCGAGCAGCTTCTTGTAGAGTCCCAGGCCCGTCTTCTCCGCCTCCAACGCTTCGAGCAAAATGTCGTTGATGCCGTGCTTATGGGTTTCCAGTAGCGCTCCAATCTTCAAAGAAGGATGCTCGCCAAAATGCGTCACCAGCTCGCCCGCTTCATTGGCGTGCATCAAGCTGGTGGTGGCCTCGGAGCGCAACCAGCTCACGATGGGTATGCGACTGTGACCAAAAACCATCAACGCGTAGTGCGTGTATCTGACGACGCCGGCAAGTTCGGTTTCAAGAATTTCGTTCAGCAGGGCAACCGCCGCCGCCTTGTCCAAATCCTGTTCTGGCATATGTTCTCTCCTGGATAAGTTCATCGTTGGGACTAGTCATCTGGAAAAAGGGGGCCGCCAATGAGATATTATTGACTCGCAATCGCCATGACCAAAGCTCACGTAATAATCTACAGCCGTCGCGACTGCCACCTCTGCGAAGAGGCAAAACAAGCCATCGCGAATGCCAAGTGTGCTAACGAATATACGCTTGAAGAGATCGATATTGAAAGCGATAACGAGTTACTGCGGCGCTATCGTTACGACATACCCGTGGTTATGATCGATGGGGAAGAAGCATTCCGGCATCGGCTAACGTCACCGGAGTTTCGTGAGAGATTGCGAGCGAGGGCGGGGCAAGCCCACCTTTCCAATCCTGAGCAGAGTAGGAGTTGATCACTGGGACTGGTTCGCTAAGAGTTAGTTTCCTCAGTCCGCGATAGCGGACGACTGAAAATAGCCCAGCGATTTATCGCTGGGATCTGCAAGGAAACGCAAATGAGTCCGAGTAGCGGACGGCTGAAACCCATATCTCGCCTTTATCATCAGCCGTCCGCTACACGGACTACGATAATTCTGCTTCGTTACCCAGCAGTAAACTGCTGGGCTATTTTCATTCGTCCGCTATCGCGGATTAAATTCAACTTAGACGAGTATTCCTCAATCGACTCAAACAACCTCTCCCGTTCCGAATCTTTGTCAGACTGTCTGTAGCTGGTCACCAGGTCCTTCAGCGTGCTCAGGTCCTTGTACAATCCGGCGTTTTCGATTGGCGGCGTGAGATACGAAATCAGTTCGGCGTAAGAACGCCGCTTGGCAATTGAACCTTCTGAAGGATTGTTCACACTGTAAAGGTAGATGTTGGGCAATTCGCCAATCAGCCGATCCGGCCAGCATTCGCCCGAGAGTCCAACCTGTTTCCCCGGCATAAACTCCAACGCTCCGTGCGTGCCCACGTGAACAATCGCATCCGCGTTGAACACCTGCGACAAGTAGGTGTAGAACGCCATGAACCCGTGATGGGGCGCGCCGCTACGGGCCATCATCAGCCGCATCGGATCGCCTTCGTAACCGAAGGTCGGTTGCACTCCGACGAAGACGTTACCCATCTGCACTCCCTGAATGAGTAGATCACGTCCGAAGGAATTAACCCGCCCCGGCGCCGCGCCCCACTCGGTTTCGATTTCATTCACATAAGGACAGTGACGCCGGTATTCATCGACGCTCATCCGATGAGCCACGTTTGCGGTAGCGGCAAACTTCTCGGCGTTGCCGCCGATCAATCTTTCTCTCAAGTCATCCGGCGACGTAGGTAGTTCAACCGCATAGCCATCGGATTTCAATTTCTGGAGGGTGTCCCAAACGCTGGGAAAGACATCCAGGTCGGCCGCCGTGCCAATGTTTCCCTTGTTTGGCGGAAAGCAGAACAGAACCAGAGCGAGCTTTACCTCATCGCGGGATACGGTGCGCAATCGGTTCCAACGCTTCAACCTACGGGCCAGCCGGCCACATCGATCGTCAAGCGCCATGGGCTCAACCCCGTTGGCGGGTATGCCACCGTAAATAAACGGCTCCGTGGCCCCGTCGATTTCGGGAATAGCGATCTGCATTCCCGCCTGGACGGGATTAAGACCGGTGAGCGATTCGCGCCAGGCGTCGATGGTCTGGGTGTCCAGACTCACTGCCGAGCGATAAGGCCGGTTCAGACTCTGCAGAAACTCCGCCGCCGCCTCGCTGTCGTTCATCGCTGGACCGCCTACGAAGCTGAAGCCGGTTAAGGAGACAATCTGGCTGATGCGGGAAGGCTCGGGGGAGAGTGCAAAGTCCAAAGTCGTTGATGAATAGGACTTATCTGACCTATTGGCCCTATTGGACTTTGGATTTTGGACTTTGGACTGGCTCTCTTCGACAAAGAACTTCTGGCAGGCCTCCCGATTGTCCATCAAGGTGGATAGCGCAGCGATAACGCTGAGGCCCTCCGCTTCAATCGCGCGAATCAGCGCGTCGTAATGTCTGGTTGTTTTGCTGACCACCTGCGGTCGCATTAATAGCAGGCCAATTGTCGTTTCCGGATTCAGAACACGCGTTTCGTCTGCGGACTTTGGACTTTGGCCTTTGGACTTTGGACTCCTGGCGGTGTACCAGGTCCGATATTCCTCGAATGATTCGAAAAGTGCTGGCGAGTCGGGATGGTAAATCGCCACTGAGGGCAGGTGCTGCGGTGGAGGCACCTTTATCTTTGCCTGCGTTAGCCTTTCGTCCGGCACATACTCTTTGAGCGCATAGAGAAGCATCGCGCGAATGTTTGCCGGAGTGGGCTGGAGGAAGTAGCAGAAGATGTTGAGGTAGTGCTTGACGTCGCGGAGTCCTCCAGCCGTTGGGACAAATCGGAGGATGCCGGGAAGCTTGTCGATGAGTCTTAGATACTGGCCATGGCCATGCTTTTTGGGTTCCGTATCTGGGCGGCTGTTGCCTACCTGGCCGTTGCTGCGTGCTTGCCGACCGATCCAAGACCCAGCCGCAGTCAACATACCTAAAACTTTGCTCCGGCTTCGTTCTTCTTCTTCCCCTTTTTCCCTTTCCCCCTTCCCCTTTTCTCCTCGTTGTTTGTCTCCCAGCAGCTGCGCCACGTTCAGCTTCCCCATGCGCGTACGTCGCATCAGGTCGGGCATGCAGTTGATGACAATCACGGCTCCATGCCGGGCCTTGTGTCTTTCGAGGGCGGGCAGGAGACGCGCTGCGTTTTCGCCATCCATAACGTGAATGACAAAGACTACGTCAGTCTCAGCTAACTCATTCTCAACCGCTATCCATTCGCGGTCGCTCAGTGGCGAGCCGAAGTTGCAGGCTGCAATGCTCAGACCGAGGTTGTATTCACGGTTGAGTTCCCGCTCAGCATTTTTGAGCGGCGCCAACAGACTGGAACCGATGTATAGGACAGTTACTTTCAACTTATGAACCTTCGAACAGTTACGTCGGTTGACCGAATAGAGGAAGTGTTTTCGTGCTATTTAGTGGATCGTCTGTCTTTTAGCCTGGTGACGATCGACGAACAAACACGAACGAGACACGAACGGAGTTCACCTTACGTACCGCTTCCACTCCAGAGTCCCTCTACTCCCAAAGTTAATCAGAAGTCCAACATGCATTCTGGTTGCCTTTAGGTAAGTCATGATTTGTGATGCTTCAATCCCGGTTAACCGGTCGCACACTTTCAACTCAATAATCACTTGGCCGAAGCAGATCACATCCGGCACATAATGTTTCGTCAGCTCCTGGCCCTTGTAGTAGACCTTGGCCTCGCTCTGGCGCTCGCATGGGATCCCTCGCCGGCCCAGTTCAATTTCAAATGCTTCCTGGTAGATTGGCTCCGGAAAGCCTCGACCCAACTGGTAATACACGTCCATCGCCGCGCCAATGATCTGGAAAACCTCTTCGTTCAAAAGAAGGTCGTGCATCGTGAATTCTGTTCGTGCTATTTCGTGTGCGTTCGTGGATCGTAATTAACGAAACACAGGGCAAACGATCCACGAACAAACACGAAATTACACCAACACTTGAGGCGGTTCCATCACATCCGGTTTTAGCTGGTTTTTCGTTCATACCAGAGAATTTTCATCCTTCGCAG
>DATKIS010001070.1:0-3709 GCA_035543975.1 Pyrinomonadaceae bacterium | reverse complement strand
GCTACAGTTCGTCGGCGGGCACGGTGACCTTCGGAGCGGCCAGCTTGACGGCGACGGTAACGATTGATCCGGCCACGGATAACACGGTCGAACCCGATGAGACAGTAAACCTGACACTGGCTTCCGGCGCAGGCTACTCGGTTGGCAGCCCCAGTGCAGCCAGCGGGACCATCACCAACGACGATGCTGACGTCAGCATCGCGGTCTCTCCCTCTTCAGTAGCTGAAGATGGAGTTACAAACCTTACCTACACGTTCACGCGCAACAACGTCAGCGGCGGAGCGTTAACGGTGAACTTCACGGTGGGCGGAAGCGCGAGCTTCCCGGGCGACTACTCGCAGAGTGGAGCCGCCAGCTACAGTTCGTCGGCGGGCACGGTGACCTTCGGAGCGGCCAGTCTGACGGCGGCGGTAACGATTGATCCGGCCACGGACAACACGGTCGAACCGGATGAGACAGTAAACCTGACGCTGGCTCCCGGCGCCGGTTACACGGTGGGCAGCCCGAGCAGTGCCAGCGGGACTATCACCAACGACGATACTGACGTTAGCGTGGCGGTGGCGCCGGGGTCGGTTTCTGAAGATGGAGCAACCAACCTCGTCTATACCTTCACCCGCAACAGCCTCAGTGCCGGCGCGTTGACAGTGAACTTCTCGGTGGGCGGAAGTGCCGACTTTGGTGCCTCACCCAACGATTACACGCAGACAGGCGCAACCTCTTACAACTCAACCTCTGGCTCCGTGACCTTCGGTGCGGCCAGTTTGACGGCGACGGTGACGGTGAATCCGGAAACGGATACCGCGATCGAAGCCGACGAGACGGTTATCCTGACTTTAACTCCAGACTCTGGCTATAACGTTGTTGCCCCTTCATCGGCAACCGGGACAATTACGAACGACGATGCGGACGTCAGCGTTGCGGTGGCGCCTTCGTCAGTCGCCGAAGATGGAGCAACCAACCTCGTCTACACCTTCACCCGTACCGGATTTACCGCCGGCGCGCTGACGGTGAACTTCTCGGTTGGCGGTACTGCAGTCTTTGGCCCATCGCCAGACGATTTCACTCAGACAGGCGCAACCACTTACACCACTACTTCGGGCACCGTTACCTTTGCACCCGGCAGCCCGACGGCGGTGGTAACGGTCGATCCGGAGACAGATCTCACGGTCGAGGCTGATGAAACTGTCGTCATCACAGTGACCGCGGGGGCGAGCTATAACGCCGTGAGTCCAAACTCAGCCACCGGCACCATTCTCAACGATGACACGCTCGTCAGCGTTGTAGTGGCGCCATCTTCGACGGCTGAGGGTGGGGCAAACCTCGTCTACACATTCACCCGCACCGGCCCGACCGCCAGTGCGTTAACCGCTAATTTCTCGGTGGGTGGCAGTGCCAGCTTCCCAGCCGACTACTCGCAGAGTGGTGCGACGACGTTTACGCCGCCGACCGCCACCGTGACCTTCGGAGCTGGTAGCTCCACGGCCACAGTGACCGTAACGCCGCTCACTGACTGCACGGTGGAAGGCTCCGAGACTGTGGAGTTCACGGTGACGCCAGGGACGGGTTACGGAGTCGGATCGCCGAGTTCGGCTACGGGAACGATTACAAACGTACCCGACTCGACGGCCCCGACAATCACGCTCATTCCCGACGTGAACATGACGTTGTGGCCACCGAATCACCAGTATCAGTCTGTTGCGGTCACTGACTTCGTCGCCAGCGCCAGCGATAATTGCGACCCGTCGGTAAACGTCAACAGTGTCTACATCCTGAAGATCACGAGTGATGAACCCGAGAACGGTGGGGCCGATGGAAATACCCTCAACGACATTGTCATTGGGGCGGATTGTAAGACGGCTCAGCTAAGAGCGGAGCGCTCCGGTAGTGGCAACGGCCGGGTTTACACCATCACCTTCACGGTGCAGGACTCGTTTGGCAACTTCTCCACCGCGACAGCACAGGTGACTGTGCGCAAATCGCCGAATACCCCGGCAATCGATAGCGGCACGCAATATACGGTCAACAGCATTTGCCCGTAGCTATAGTTCGGTAAGATTTCGGTAAACGCGACTGTCCCGAGCGGCAGTCGCGCAAACCGGGAAGTTCGCGTTTATCGGAAACATGCCGCAACCTTCAGATCACTTATAGACTTGATTTGACCCGAGAGGACTCTGTCATGAAAATTCTAAATACAATTCTCAATGCTAGAAATGGTCTCCGCCTGGTTCTGCTCACCGTTATGCTCTGCAGTATGGCCACTGTGTTTTTGCTCCACGCAGCTCCGGCGCAGACCGTGAGGCTCACGGTCGTAAATAACTCGTCCACGGAAATTCGTTATCTTTACCTGTCGCCGGCCGACAACGATAACTGGGGGGCTGATCAGCTCGGTGATTCTCTCATCGGCGCGGGGGATACTCGAACCCTTGATATTACCTGGGACCAGGCAGCGATCAAGCTCGTCGGCGAGGATAGGGATGGATGCTTTTTGACTGCGACAATGAACGCGACAAGCAGTATCGAATGGACTATTACACCTACTACACCACTTAACTGTGGATACTAGTCCACCACTCGATCCAGATATGTGGAAGTAGGGTCGAGATTCGTCCGAATTCAGGCGTTTAGAGTACAAGCTTTAGCTTGCGTATTGGGCCGCGGCAACCTAAAGGTTGTACTCTAAACGCCTGAATTTGGATGAATCGCTTTTTCCGACCCAGAGAGACGAAGCCAGCTTAATCTGGGGATATGAAAAAGACCTGAAGGAGACCAGAGTGAATGCCCGCTGATCTGACCGAAGCAGAATTTTCCAAACATGTAAACACGAAGTTCCGAGTCGGACTTGATGCCGAGGCGGTCGATCTGGAACTGGTTCAGGTAAAAGGCTATATGAAGAACCCTGGTGATCAAGAGGGGATGGAGAGATTTTCAATTTTCTTCACCGGCCCGGCCAAACCCTTCCTTCCGCAGAGCACCTATGCTCTGTCACACGACGCAATGGGTACATTCGACCTCTTCCTCGTTCCGATCAAACCGGACGGCGAAGGCTCCCGTTACGAGGCCGTCTTTAATTATTTTAAGAATTGATTAGTGCGGCGGGCTGAGTGAGAAGACAAGATTTTCCATATACCTTGACAGTTCTCACTTGTCATTTGGTAAACCATCGGTGAGTGACACCTCGCTGAGTGACAAGTAATCAACGTGGCGCGTGAGCCCAACCTGCTTGCAATGACAAATGAGAAATGGAAAATCATTGTCCTCTCATTCATGACTCAGCCCGTCGGGCTTATATTCCATGTGCTTATACGCCCCGAGGTCCTCGATGACGACAAACCCCAGCCGTTCGTAAAACCGGTGAGCGTCATTATTGAGCACGAACACCATATGGCGTAGCAACTTTCCCGCGATCGCAGCTTCCCTCATCAGTTCGCGCAGCAATAACGTCCCGGCGCCACGTTTCTGAAACTGAGGCAGCAGCGCGATCTCCAGCAGGCGAATTTGTTCGTCGTCCTCGCCGATCCAAATTCTTCCAGCCGACTCGCCGTCGATCAGAATCAGTTGATACCGCGCATCGGGGAATCGCGCATCGTACTCGCGCCGCTGCATATCAAACTGCCAACGCAGGAACGTTTCCCTCTGCCCCTCCTCCCACTCAACCTGGCCCAATTCGTCAGCGCGCGTACTGCCATAGACCTCGAGCAGGAATTCGTCA
>DATKIS010001069.1:0-2143 GCA_035543975.1 Pyrinomonadaceae bacterium | reverse complement strand
TCTCTAAAGCCTTGAGCGCCCTCCATAGTCCGAATCTCCGTCAAGATTTTGTAAACCTGGAGAACGATATTTGATTGAGGGTGTGAGGGGAAGGGTACCACGCGAAATGTCGAGCTTTGTCAGATGCAATAGAATTTGCTTGATGGACTCCAGAAGTAAGTCCGCCGACTGCTCCTGCCGCCTGCTCCTGACTAAAGGCCGAATTCACTGATCAGCCGGTGCAAGTATGAGCGGCTGATGCCGAGTCGTTTTGCTGCCGCCACTTTGTTACCGCCCTCCGCTTTTAACGCGTCGACTATCAACCGCTGCTTCAAAGCGGTGAGAGCTCCTTCGAACGTTGTCTCATCCGGCACGCCCGGAGTCGGTACGACCCTCATCATCTTTTCCGGGAGAAACTCCAGCCCCAGGGTTGGGTTCCGGTCTAACAGAACCAGCCGCTCCATGAGGTTTTCGAGCTCGCGAACGTTGCCCGGAAATTCATACTCGTGAAGCGACTCGACCAGAGCAGTACCTAATTGCGGGGTCGGACGCCCATGCTTCCCGGCGGCTTTGGCCGCAAAGTGGGCTGCCAGTCCGGAAATGTCCTCGCGTCGTGCCCGTAAAGGCGGCAGCGCCAGCGGAATCACATTGAGCCGGTAAAAGAGGTCGCGGCGAAACTTCGAACCTTCAACCTCGGTTTCCAGGTCCCGGTTACTGGCCGCAATTAGACGAATGTCGACATTCAAAGTCTTAGTTCCACCCACGCGCTCAAAAGACCGCTCTTGCAAAACCCGCAGCAGTTTCACCTGCACGTTGGGCGTCAGTTCGCCGATTTCATCGAGGAACAGAGTGCCACCGTGGGCGAGTTCAAAGCGTCCGGGGCGAGCGTGGGTGGCGGAAGTGAAGGCGCCCTTCTCATGGCCAAAGAGTTCCGACTCAATCAGCGACTCCGGCAAGGCAGCGCAGCTTACGGCGATGAATGGTCCCTGCGCGCGCAGGCTTTCCTCATGGATGGCCCGCGCCAACATTTCTTTGCCGGTGCCGTTTTCTCCATTAATCAAGACTGTGGCGCTCGTGTCCGCCACCGCCCGCGCCTGCTTCAGCGTCTTTTCCAGCGCCTGACTGGTTCCCATCAAACGTCCAAATCCGCGCGCGCCCAGGAGCTCATCCTTCAGCCGCGCGTTCTCGACTTCGAGCCGGCGCATCCGATTAGCCTGGCGCACGATGTGGACCACTTCGGCCGCATCCAACGGCTTCTCAAAGAAACCATAAGCGCCGAGCTTGACTGCCTCGAGTCCTGCACGCTTCGATTCACTCCCGGTGATAACCACCACCTGGGCCGGCGGATTTGCGTTCCGGGCAGCTTCGATTATTGCGAGGCCCTCGCTAATGTCATCCAGGTGAGGTGGGAGGTGCAGGTCACTTATTACTACATCCACTTTTTCACGCTGCAAAAACTTGAGTGCTTCGGCGCGGGAAGCTGACTCCAATACTCGGTAGTCGGAGTTTAGCGTCCAGTAAAGCGCGCGACGCACCCCTTCATCGTCGTCAACCACGAGGACAGTTTCTTTGAGTTTCGTTTCGCTCGATGTGGTTTGGTTGGAGTTTTCTTTGCCCATCGAGTTTTCGTCAAACGAGCCTCCAGCGAGACTAAACAGAAATTCGGGGGTAGCTATCCGTGAGATTGGCTGCGAGATAATTCGTGATCGCGTTCGAAGGAGGCGACCGATGGTAACACTACCCTAAAGGTTGTTCCAGCACCCTTTTGCGAGTCGACCTCGATTGAGCCTCCATTTGCCTGGACCACTTCTTTGCAGGTGTAGAGTCCCAGACCCACCCCGCGCTGTTTTGTGGTGGCGAAAGGACGAAAGAGCTTTTCGTCGATAAAGCGCTGGTTCATCCCTTCGCCGGTATCGCTGACACTGAAGAATGGGCGGCTGTCTGCGGTTTCGCCCGCTGAGATCGTCAGGGTCCCACTACGTTCGGACATCGCCTCCAAAGCATTGATGATCAGATTTTCCATCACCTTGTTCATTCGCTGGGCGTCAACCAGAGCAAAAAGTGAGTTGGGCAGATTGAGCGTGATTTCATGTTGGTCACTCGCCGGTTCAGCTGTCATAGAGATGACCCTCTTCAAGATCGGTACTAGGTCTACTGGTCTGGG
>DATKIS010001068.1:0-2736 GCA_035543975.1 Pyrinomonadaceae bacterium | reverse complement strand
GCCTAATTAACTCCAGGCATTTCTTCGTGGGTTCATAAAGAGTCATGTCAAAGTATGCCAGGGAGATTATGGTTTCGGGATGCTTCTCCAGATATGCTGGCAGTGTTTCGATCACATTTCCCTTGATTAACTCATGTTGTTTGAGCGCGGGGCGTGGGGTTGTCTTCTGGTGAGCTGAGAGCAACTCCTCGAGATAGTCTTCATAATTGGGCGTCACGGATAAGCCACCGAGTTGGGCAGCGGGTGCCGTACCGTCCTGCAAGGACACCGCAGGAAACCCCTCAAAGGTATCGAATCCAATGATCTTGCGACTAAGGTTATACGGCTCGTAGATGTTACGGAACGTCATGAACATAGCCAAGTTCTGTCCCCAGCGCACTCCAAACTCCATAACCACTCCGGAGGTATTAAGCGACTTAAGGTAAAGCTGGTGCAGAAAATTGAGCCGCACAAATGAACCGCGAACCAGGTATAAACCCAGATTGGCTATTATTTCCTTATCGGGGATCGGTGACTGCTTACTCAACTCGACGAGCTTGTCGTATCCTTCGACTTCATCAGGCGAGGCAAAGTCCTTCCCCTTGGAAACCTGTGCTGCTTGGTTAGGCATTAGATTCCTTTCGGCGATGAAGAAAGCCTGAAGCTCCTTCCATCGACGGAAAGTAAATTTAGTTTATTGTTCACATGAGTCTTAAACGCCAGTCATGAAGGCCGGAAACATACCACGGCTGAGCCCAAATTTCATAATCCCGATCGTTGCTCTCTTAGTCAAATGCAGCTAACCCGGTATGTGCAGGCTGATTAGGAAGCGACGCTCAGCCGAAGACTAACCTCACGTCCGTGCTCAAGAATTAGCAAAACGATTTTGCAAATTACTGCGATCTGATCAGGGGTAACTCCAGTTCCCGTCGGCAGACACAACACCCGTTCGGCGACCCTTTCTGTTTCAGGTAGTACCACATCAGGAAAACTGGAACGGTATGGCTCCATACGGTGACAGCCTGGATAGAAGTAGCGACGAACTAGCACGTTTTCCGCATGCAGGGCCCTCATGAGGTAATCACGCGTGAGGCCGACGATAGTCTCATCCATCTCCAGGACCACATACTGATAGTTGCATTTTTCCGCAGGATCATAAGGGAGGATTCTCAGGCCTGGTACTCCTGATAGTTGTTCCTGGTATTGCCGGTGATTACTACGGTTAACTGACACGAATTCGTCAATTGATTCCAGGTTAGTGAGTCCCATGGCGGCCGAGATCTCATTCATCTTTCCATTTGTGCCCACGGAATCTGTTTGATCGTAGTTTGTAAATCCAAAATTCCTCATCAGTTGGATCTTGAGGGCCAGTTCGTCATCATTAGTCACAATCGCGCCCCCTTCGAATGCGTTAATGAACTTTGTGGCGTGGAAACTAAACACTTCTGCATCTCCGAAACCGCCGATCATGCGACCCTGATATGAACACCCCAAGGCATGGGCGGAATCAAAGAGCAGTTTCATATTCCGCTTTCGCGCTATCTGTTCCAGCGCATCGGAGTCGCACACCCTGCCCCACACCGGAACGCCGATAATGCCGGTGGTCTCGGGCGTCACCAGTTGCTCGATTTGAGACGGATCCAGAACGTAGGTCTCCGGATCAATGTCGCAGAACACCGGCTTGATACCTTGCCACTGAAGAGCGTGAGCAGTAGCGATAAAGGTAAATGAGGGAACAATGACTTCACCGGTGAGACCCATGGCACGAATCGCAATCTGTAGGGCGATCGTGGCATTGCACGTGGCAATGCAATGCTTGACGCCTACAAAACTTGCGATTCTCTGCTCGAACTCCTTGACCAACGGCCCTTCGTTGGTCAACCACTTTCGGTCTAGAATCCCAGTGACTCGCTCTTCAAACTTTAGACGGTTGCCGATGTTTGGGCGACCGACGTGGAGGTGTTCGGTGAAGGCGGGCTTCGCTCCGAAGATCGCTAAATCATCCAGGGAAGCCAGATATTTTTGGGGATACATTCTGCAGCTATTCTTTGAGACACCGGAGGTGGTTACAAAACTTCCAAGGCGACCCAAACCATGGCGGCGATGTAAAGTGGCGAGTGAGCAAGTTCATTCCTTTTGCGCGGCTGGTTCAAACATTTCCTTTAACTGAGCTTGATTCGGAAACCCGGGATAGATCAATTCGGTTTGCGGTCTATATATGTAAGGGTGCGGGTACCCACGCTCGATGAAGGTCTTTTCATAGAGATTATTGTACCGGAAGTGACAGGACCATCGGATCGACTCGGTCGAGTTAGTCCCCGACCTATGAACCAATAAGGCTGAGAAAAAAAGGGCGTCCCCTTGTTTGACATCCATTCGTTGAAGTCCTGATACATCTACCTCTTCCTGAAAATGACCATATCCGTCGATCATCTCTGCGTTTACCAAACCGAGCCTGTGACTACCGGGAACGATTTCCAAGGCCCCAAGCTGCTGATCGATGTCAATGAGCGGTACCCAAACAACTACGGAATCGAGTGACCCCTGCATGCTGCGCCAATCCTGATGCAGCGCCAGCCGCCAGTAAACTTCCTTCTCAGCCAAACGTGGGTGATTGAAATAGAGTGTTGGCCGAGTGCTTATATTGGGAAACGCCAGACCCATCTCTTTGAGCTTGGAAACGATGCGATCATCGAGTGATAGGCGGTGCAAAGAAATCAAATGCTGGCAATGCTTGCCACACCTGACTATTGCTGA
>DATKIS010001067.1:0-4071 GCA_035543975.1 Pyrinomonadaceae bacterium | reverse complement strand
GCCGACTGGCTAACGAAGCCAGATTTTGTTGGAGCTTGGAACGTCCGTAAAGCCGTAGAGAGGCTGCCTATTGAGCAGCTTGGCGTTGAATTCTTGGTTGAGTGGGTGGGGGTTGATCCCGAGGAACGCGCCTCAGCCGTCGCAGATGTAATAGGTGCGCCGGCGGGCCAGGCTACTGAGTTACACGGGGCGCTGTTGCAGCATTTCGGCGCCTACGGAGTTGGCAGCTCGTTTTATAGTTCGCACGTTAGCGGTGGCTTTGTCGGTTCGTTCGCAACCTGGATGCGTCAGAAGCTCGAGACAGCGCGTCAGTGGTTGGACGATCAGAATCCCGCAATGCGCGAGTGGGCTAAAGGCGTGGTTCAGAGTTTGGAGAAAGAGGTCGAATTGCGAGAGAGCCGCGAAGAAGAAGAGAGATTTCGATTATAGCTAGATTGTGCCAAGGTTTGACGCATCCGCGTCGCATCGTTCGTGCCATAGTTTTGGGTAAGCAACACAGATTTACCCCACTACCCATTAATAAAAGCTCCCTTGATGGCTTTCCCACCAGCTTAGACAGCTGATGCCCAAAGCTAGAACGCTAATGCCAATTGGAAGAAACCTAAGATAACTCGCTCGTTCAGGTTCCTGCCTTTCGTCCGACACGACTAATAAACCGATTAGCTCGGCCAAGAGCTCTCAACTTTTTGGTAGGTCCCGGCATAATAGCTTATATACAGTTCATTCAAGACCCGAGAGACGTTGTCGTTAGTCATGACTCTCGGTTGATGCGTTGATGCAAAAAGCTGAGAAATACCTTGAATTTAGGGGTCCTATTGCGCAAACGGGTTCGATTTGAAAGTATGTTTTAGGTTTGTGCGTATTCCGGTGATTGTTGGCAGTGATTCCGGAATCATCGTGGGCAGCGATTCCGGTTCATCGTGGGCAGTGCGCCGTCGCCTGATGCTGGCGGGAGTTATTTACTGCTTGGAGGCAGTGGCCGTCAAGACTTTTTCGCGTTTGCGCATGGATTCACCTTTGAGTTCGAGCCGGTGGGCGGTGCTGAGGAGGCGATCCAACAAGGCGTCAGCCACGGTTGGGTCATCACCTAAGTAAGCATGCCAATGAGCAATGGGGAGTTGGCTGGTCAGCAGAGTTGAACGGCGGCCGTGGCGGTCATCGATTAGCTCCAGGAGGTCGAGACGCTCGGCTTGGGTTAAGGGTTTGAGGCCAAAGTCATCGAGGACGAGCAAGTCAGTTTTGGCCAGGGCGGAGAGGCGTTTGTGATAAGAGCCATCACCGCGGGCGATGCGCAAAGCATCGAGCAGCCGGGCCATGCGTTCATAGCGGACGGAGAGACCCTGGCGACAAGCCTGCTGCCCGAGGGCGCAGGCCAGCCATGATTTACCGGTGCCAGTGGGGCCGGTGAGATGAAGATTGTGATGGGAGCGGATCCAATCACAGGTAATGAGGGAGGTCATCAGGCTGCGCTCGAGGCCGCGGCGATGTTTGTAGTCGATGTCTTCGACACAAGCCTGCTGGCGTAAGCGAGCCAACTGCAGCAGCCGGTTAAGGCGCCGGTTTTCGCGTAGGTTGAGTTCGCGATCGAGCAACATGGAGAAGCGCTCCTCGAAGGAAAGTGACTGAAGAGCGGGCTGTTCGAGTTGTTGGGTGAAAGCGGCGACCATGCCGCTGAGGCGGAGGCGGCGCAGTTGGTCCAGGGTCTGATTTACAAGCATGACGAGTCTCCTTTTGTGACTAAGCTGGGTATAGCAATGACGGGGGCGGCGGTCTGCAAATGGTTTGTAGGGCAACTAAGCGCAAACTTTTTGTGGTGGTCTGGCGGAAATCAAACTTTTCCCCGCCTTTGCCAAAGGGGAGCGGTAGCTCCCCATAACTACCTCCCAGCCGGAGCGAGGCGGCAGTCAAGGGCGCGCCGCTGTTTTTTGCGGCGCGTTCATCGGAGCGTAGCGGAGACCCTTGACGGGCGCCGCAGCGGAGGCTATCTGAGCGGGAGGAAGTCATTGGTAGTAACCGGGGCCGCGAATGTTCTCGTGCATTAGCATTAGCTGGGTGGGCGCGGTTTCCGGCAACGGCAACTGATCCAGTCCTTGTTCTAGCATTGAGACCACACTGCGACGGTTGGGTGAGCCGAGTTGCAAGGCTCTTTGACAGGCGGCTTCCAGGCGTTCGCGGCCAAAGCGCTTGGCCAGGTTGAGCAGGCCGAGACAACTGCGATAGCCCATCTCCGGGTGCGGCCGGTTCCAGAGCAAGTGTTTGACCAGGTCGCATGTGTGCGGCCCGACTTCCACGGCCCAGTTAAGCAATCGCCCTGGAGTCCATTCCAGATGCGCCCGATGCGCTTTGGGCATGTGTTCGGCATTAGTGGAATGCGAACCCGGCCGCCGCGAGCGGACATGAACGGCCACGCGCTGACCACGATGAAAGAGTTCGACGGTCTTTTCGGTCAGGCGCACGTCGAGCTGCTGACGCAACAGTGCATGCGGCACGCTGTAGTAGTGCCGGTCGACTTCCACGTGATAGTCGAGGCTGACGCGAGCCTTGCGCCACTCGGCATATTCGTAAGCTTGCTCGGGCAAGGGGCGCAAGGCCGGCTGGTCCAGCGCTTCAAACTGGGAGCGACGGGAGCCGGGCAGCTTTTTGAAAGGCCGCTGGTTGAGGCCGGTTAGCAACTGCCGAATCGCCAGGTTCAGGTCAAACAGCGAGAAGAAGGTTTGTTTCCGCAAGCGCGCCAGGATCCAGCGCTCGACGACCTGCACCGCCACTTCGACCTTGGCTTTATCTCGCGGCTTGTAGGGACGCGCCGGGAGCGCCGCGGTGCCATAGTGGGCCAACATCTGATAGTAGGAGGTGTTCAGCAGCGGCTCGTAACGACAGGCTTTGGTCACGGCACTGCGCAGATTGTCCGGCACGACTAGCGCGGGTACGCCGCCAAAGAAGGTGAAGGCCCGGGTGTGTGAACCAATCCAGTCGGGGAGGCTCTGGGTCCAGGTGGCTTCGGCGTAGGTGTAGTTGGAAGCGCCGAGTACGGCCACGAAGATCTGTGCTTCGCGCACTTCACCAGTAACGGGGTTGACGACCGGGACCGTTGGCCCGGCGTAATCAATGAAGAGCTTCTCGCCGGCGCGATGCGTTTGGCGCATCACCAGTTTGAGATGTGACTGCCACTCCTGGTAATGAAAGCAGAACTGGGTGTAACTGTAGCCATCGTCCGGATGCGCGGCGCGATACTCTTCCCAGAGCAGGAGGCGCGTCACGCCCTTGAGTTTCAGTTGCTCGTGGACAGCGGCAAAGTCAGGTGGGGCGCGGCGGGTGCTGGCGCGGGTAACGGAGCTCTCGTCGGTTCTGGTTCCCAGCCGGGCCGCCAGAGCGGCATCGTTTAGCTCTTCAGATAAAGGCCAGCTCAGACCAGCGCGCTGAGCCGCCGCCTGGTATTTGCCGACCACGCCATGGCTGAGATGAAGACTGCGGCCAATCTGTCGCTGGCTGAGACCCGCAGCTGTTAAGCGTAAGACTTCTTTGACCAGATGCATGGAGACCCTCGGGGCTGACATCTATGTTCGTTTCCTCCCTCAAACTTAGTGGAGGCCATGATGTCTGCCCGGTGTGGAGTTGCTCCAGCATCAAGCGTTCTAAGTGCCCACGTGGCACCCAAATAGGTGCCCACGATGAACCGGAATCACTGCCCACGATGGTTCCGGAATCGCTGCCCACGTTGAACCGGAATGGGTGCCCACGATGCGCCGGAATACGCACGTCAGTCCAAACCTTCGCGGCTTGAAGTCTGTCAAATAGTTAGGAGAGCGGAATTGTGGCGAAGGTTAGATTAACTGGGACGCTCGCCAAGTGCGAATCAGACAGGGCAAGACGGGCAACGACAAAGTTATCGGTCCGCTCGGGCCGACGTCAATGGAGATTCTTCGCGAGTTCTATGACGCATCGAAAACAGATTTGGTGTTCTCACGCAGCGGCAACATCACACCAAAGTTTTACCGGATTCTCCGTGAGGCTTGTGAAATGGCAGGAGTCCCTTACGGTCGTGGCACGCGCGATGGCTTAGTACTTCACGAT
>DATKIS010001066.1:0-8892 GCA_035543975.1 Pyrinomonadaceae bacterium | reverse complement strand
AGCAGAGAGAAATAGTCGACTCGAACAAAACTCTTTTCGAAGTCGATCGTGGAGTCGGGCTTCAACACAAGTCCACCAGGCCCGAGGCCCACGAGGTAGTTCTGCAGCTCGTAAATACTGTTGCGTTCGCCCATCGCATGCTTCGCGATGAGCTCCTCGACCTTGAGCTTGGCTGGCTGAAAACTGGCCTGGTCGAGTCCGAGTAAATTCGCGAGAATTCGGGCATACTCGGTGTAGTCCTTCTCCTGTGAGATCCACCTTTCCAGCTGAGCGAAGACCCTCGTCTTGTCATCGTCGCGACCCAGTTCAATTTCTTGCGGGGTAAATTTCTTAGGTTGCGCCTCCCAAAGTTTGCGCTGCTTTTCAATGCGCCGCCGCAAAACCACCAGCTCCTGGCGGAGTTCATCGAGGCTCGTTTGCCATTGCTGCCGGCGGCCATCCAGCGTTTGGAAAAAAAGTTGCACGCTGGCTTGACGCAACGCCGGTGAAATGTCCTTGCGCTGAACTTGCTGGAGGAGAATCTGGAGCAGATTCAGATCGCTATCGCGCAAATGGATCGAAGCGCGTTCATTGCCATCGAAGTCGAGTAAGGCGGTGGGATAGTCGGTGCTGCGGCCTTTCAGGTAATACGAGTTGTCGGTTGTGGTGGTGATGAGGGGAACCATGAAATACATTCCCTTGAGCGAGTAATCCAGCATCAACCGCCGCTTGGTGATCACGTGATGGCCGCCGCCGCCCGCACTGCCCAGAAGCTTCACCAGGTTGTAGCCCTGGCTATAAACGCGCTCGTCCGAGTTGAACCCATGATCGGAGACGAGGATCAATGCCGTATCGTCAGCCATCGGACTTTTCTCGATGGCTGTCCAGACTCGACCAATCAGACGATCGATCTCCTGCATCGCAAACAGGTGAGACTGACGGTCGCGATTGTGATGAGCTGTGTGGTCAAAGCCGGTGACGTAAAGGTCAAGATAGCGCGTGTGTGAATCTGCCAGCCGCTGGGTCAGTTCCCGTTCCATCTGGGTGGAGAACATGCTGCGCATCTCGAGACCCATGGTCCATTCGTCCCAGAGTTCGCGCGGGTCCTTCATGAAGCGTCGCTGCACTGCTTCTTTGAGAGTGGCGAAACGCATGCCTCGCTGATAAAGCTGAAAGCTTATGTAACGGTCCTGATGGGCAAAAGCATCGAAAAGTAACGGCAATCCCAGAGAGTCGAGTACCTCAGCTCCAGGCATGTCTTCACGCGCGCCGGCAGCGCTTTTTAAGTAAAACGGAATGAAGTTCAGGTAGTCGTAGGCGTGCAGGGTGTAACGATCGAACTCGACGTTGCCTTTGATTTGGAGATGCTGGCCCGTTTCCAACATCGACCATGAAGGGCCGGAGAGGCTCATGCCGCGCACGTAGAAATTCGCGACGCGAGTTCCGCGCTGATAAAAAATATGTTCAATCCAGGGAAGCTGGCTCTTGCCGGTGCGTGGGTCGCGCTCCTTCACAAATTGATCGACGACGTCGTTAGGCAGGCCATCGACCTTCACCAGGACGACGCGTTTGACTTCCGCCAGGCAGAGTGTCTGAAACAGGAGTAGGCAGCTCGCCAAAAGGAAAGCAGGGAACGCGAGACGATGAACTGTGGATTTGACAGGCCGGCACGCCTGTTTATGACAGAGGCGGTTCATATCTAACGCTGCTCGGCCGCGCTGGTATTACGCGTGGGTGCGGAATCTGCGAGTGGTTCCATGCGCCTGGGATTGTTCAGGGAGGCAGTAATCAAATCTCTCCAAGTCTGCGGCAGATCCTTGTGTTGAGAGATTCGAATTAGCTCAAGCCGGGCCTTCGGATTGTCCATGCGCGAAAGGCTATCGAGGCAAAGGCGGCGGGTTTCGTCGTCCATGGTGCGATCGAAGATTTTCGCGGTAGCGCTGATCGCCTTTGAGTCGGCCAGCGAACCGTGCTCGGCGATGAATCGCAGCGACCGCCTGACGTCATCAAGGTTCCAAAGTACCTCAATCTGCGGACTCGACTGAGAAACCTCTCGCAAAAAACGGGTGTGGTAATTCAGGCGGCGGGCGATGTCGAGCCTGGCGTCTATATCCGGCTCAGCCTTCTCCCGGTGAGTGTATTTCCCAAAACTCAGTATGTTTGCGAGTTGGAAAAGCGCCCGTTGGGTTTTGCCGTGTTCGAGGGAAACCGCCTCCGCCCGGCGATCGCGAGCGAGCTTAGCCGGCAGACCGTCAGGTGAATTGGCATAGGCTATCAGGGCAGCGTGTTGCTGTCTGGCCAGGTTTCCTTCAGCTTCAAGGTCGTTTTCCAGCGGGTTGAGAGATACCTTTTCCAGACGTCCGCTTATCTCGTCACGCAATTGCGGGTCGAGCGAGCGGTCGAGCGAGAGAAATAGCTTTAGTTGGGAGTAGGTCTGGAGACGCGAGGGCTGATTGATATCCATCCCGCGTCTGCCGGTAACAACGTCGTAAACCGTGCGGCCCAGAAAATATGGCACGTCTCCAAAGCGAGACAGCGACAGGATATTGCGGGTCACGTCCTGCAATACGCGGCGCGACATCTCACGCTTCTTGGGGTTGAGTGAACTGCGAAAATCAACCAGCAGCATGGGAATCTTCGGGTTGTCCAAACCGTAGAGCGCCAGCGGAATAAGCTCTACGGCTCGCGCGCCGGGCGCATCCTGAGAGACTGGCCGATTCTCTGAATCAAGGAAGCGCGTCTCCACATAGCCGCTCCATTTCAGCAGTCGCTTGTCAGACCATGGATCTTCGATGTTGAGAAAGCGTTTGCGATAGCGCGCGCCCTGCTTCGCGGTGAGCTCGTGCTTGTCCACCCAAAGCAGGGCGTGAGTGGCACTGCCATCCGGCATTTGCAGAGGCTCAAAATAGAGTGACTCAGCTTCGGCTCGCTGGCGCAGCAACTCCCAGTTGTGACCGCGCTCGTCCCGGATCCCCATCAGCTCTTTGCGGTAATAGCCTTCCAAACGCAGGCTATCCACCAAACCACCAAACGTCTTGTCCGTTAGCAGCAGTCGCGCCTGAATCTCGGAAAACTCCGATTCGGAAAACGCAGGTTTGGCTTCAATCGCCTGATAAAGCGCGAGAACCGAAAGGGCCCTGATTACATGCGACTTGCGATAAGCACTGACGTTTTGCTGGTAGGAACGCGTCGACGCTTTGATGGGGGTGCCATACGGATCGAGCAGCAAACTCTGAAGCGACGCCCAAAAGATCCGGTTCCAAACTTCGCGGTCTGGTGCGGCCAGGTCCAGCACCGGAGGCGGCACCTTCCCGGATGCCTGGCTCTTATTGCCGACCCGCCGGTAAAGAAAAGGCACGGCACTAGAAGCGCGTTGCCACATCGTCGGGCGCGTGTAGGTCAACGGCCAAACGTAGCGCAGCCTATCGTTTTCACGATTGAGGTCACCGAGTGTGTCGCGCAATACTGAAACCAGGGGGAACCAGTTCAGTTCCTCTGAGCTATCAATACCGTCCAGTCTGGCATGAATTGTAATTAGTTCAGCACCACCCTGAACGGCGGTGCGCTCGAGCCGAAAGATATTCGCGGGTGTTTTAGTCTGGGAGGTTGATTCGCCTTGAGCTAAAACCGGAATGAAAGGCGTGGGACCAAGGAGAACTACGAGCAGAAGAGACACTACCAGAGAAGATTTACGTCGTGAAAGTCTCTTGGGGCGAAGAGGCATCTTCCGGTAACCCTTGATAGTTTTCAAAATCGGATCGGTCCCCCTAATTGCTCGAGACAACTGCTTGAGCCTATTTCTAAAATGACTCAGTCTTGCAAGTCAAGTTCTTATCAAACCGGTAGTGCAACAGCTTTGCTACCCAATTATTCCAACCCCAATTCTCGCGAATTGGGCATCACCAGCCTCGTTCATGCAATCTGAGGGGACAATATAACACTTCTCCGTTAAGGTGTGGGTCGATCCGCGTGAGGCGGTGGGGGTGCCCGCCTCTAACGAGCGGAGGGGGATGCTTCACCATTGAATACTGCACAGACGCTTTACTGCGCTGCTTAGAGGGCACTTTGTCCCTGGGGGCGTTAGCAGGGTTCTTCTTCAACAATAACGTGCCGCTTGTCTGGGATGCCCAAAAAATGGCCGGGGGGTGTCAAACGACGATGGGGCGATTCAGGGGATGATCAACTAAAGCAGTGCAGCCGTCAACAAAAGAATGGGGGGCTGCCCAGCCAGAGTTCTATCAGTCTGGGTTAACTGACGACTGATCATAGCCAACCAGTTCGCTGCCGGGGATCCGGCCAAACCCGAAGGATTGGAGTCGTGCAGCGGAGGGCTGAACATAAACGCTCGATGTCTGACTTTTCAGCCGTCCGCTGTCGCGGATTAAGCCGGACTATCCGAACTGATACGAGGGCTGGTTTCTGTGCAAAGCCTGGGGGGAAGTTATTTCGTCGCGGGGGCGGTGCTGTCGGAGTCTTTGCTGTCTTTAGCGGGAGGGGCGGTCCAGCCGGCACGCTCGAGCAGTGCGATGCCAAATTGAATCGGAACCGCCAGATTTGAAGCCTGGCCTCCAGTAAAGACGGCGAAGTTCACGCCGATGACCCGGCCGGTGGGGCCGAATACCGGCGCGCCCGAACCACCTTCCGCGGTCCGAGCATCATAAGCAATTCTGCGCACTTCAACGTCTGTGATGCTGCCTTGGGTTGTCTGTGGTTGAAGCCGCCTCGTGCTCGCGAGGTAACCCAGCAGGGCGTCCAGCGATCCTCCGTACCTTTGCTGGATGTCGCGGGATTCGGCATCGTCCAATAGAGCCAGCAAGCGATCAGGCCCGGAAGGGTAGCCCATCATCACCACATTCTTGCCAACCTCTACCGCCGCTTTGTCTTCCTCAAGTGGTAGCGCCGGAATATTCTCCGGAAACTCTTTAGTGTCCAGAACACAGACCGCCAAGTCGTCGCGACCGGCTGCTTGCTTGAATTTCAAGGGGATGGCTTGCGTATGCTCGGGGAAATAAGCGTTGAGCTTCTTGAGTCGGGGCTGTCCCCTGACGCTGTTAGCTAAGCTCTGGGCGCGATCATCCGCCAACCACGGCTGCACGATGTGCCGATTCGTTACTAAAAACCCGCCGCCGACATAGAAGCCGGTACCAACAAACTCATACTCGGCAATAGCTCCCTTTCCTTCAGGAGTGAGCTCAGGAGGTTCGGCTCCAGACTGGGTCGTCGCTCCGGTGTCACCGGTCTGCTCTTCGGGATGGCGGAGGGGGCGGCCGGTGCCGGCCTCAACGTAATAGAAAGAACCCGAGATCAAAGAGACCCCGCTTCCGTAGTCGCCCCGGAGTTTCACTGCCAACGACAGACTGTCTCGGATTTCCCTGTTTGAACGATCGAGGTCGGTGAGCGTTGAATTCGTCTTTACTACCTGATCTTTCATCGAGGTGAGCTGGGCGCGTTGGTCGTCAATCAAGCGCCGGCTTCGCTGCATCTCCTTGAACATCGCAAACCCGAGGTAGAGGATTCCACCTACGAGTGCTATGGCGATGGCCAGGGTAATCAGTTTGGTGCTCGGGTTAATCTCTTTAACCAGCTCACGGGTAAACTCCCGCAGAAAAACTTTGGCATCGTCGCGCCGGGCGGTAGCCGCTGATTCCATGGCTGCCTGTTCGATGAAAGGAGCGACGTGCGCTTCGTGGGCCGGCTGATTTATGACTGCAGGAAGAGAGCGAATCGGAAAGAACTGCAGGGTGAGATCTGATCCTTGTAGCGCAACTTCATCTCCATCCTGAATCTCGTTATTGGTTTCCAGGGGGCTGCCGTTGCGGGTAAGGAAGAGCGATTCGTCAAATCCGATAACCCGGTAAGAACCGTTGGACCGCGCCAGCTCGAGGACCACTCCATCGCTGTCGGTATTTTTAGGCAGGGAGGACAGACGCAGCCGCAGGTCGCAATCGTCGCGACTGCCTATGCGAATGTGTTCATCGGTCAAAACCTCGGTATGTTTGTCTTTACCCGAGGCGATGTGAATGACCAGGCCCGTTGCCATAGATAAAAGCCTTCAGTTTCTCTCGACCAGCCGGCTACATTAATTTGGGCGACCCTCCGAGACCGCTCAAACCACCTGCGATCTTCAGAGCGGTCGCCCTTTGAAGCCGTATTCTACATGGTATCTTCGGGCCTAGCAAAAGTTTACAAATGCGGTTGCGGCTTGCCGAGCGGTTGCCTGTGCTAACATATTCGCTGCGAATTCCACGATCTCAGATTGAACTTTCTATGCCTGAAACTCCTTTCATTTGTGACCAGGAAAACCTAAGTACCCTGGCTCCGATAACTACCGCGCCCATCCGCCATCACGTCTTTGTTTGCCGCGGAACATCATGTTCGGCGGTGGGCAGTGCGGAAGTGATCGCGGCCTTCGAACACGAGTTGCTGACTCGCGGGATAATGTTTGGTAAAGCAGTGAAGGGCAAGAATCCGCGAGGCAGTGTGGTGTTGACGGAATGCAGCTCGGTTGGTTTTTGCGCGATTGGCGCCGCCGTAATGATCTATCCAGACGGGATTTGGTATGGGCAGGTTCGTGCGGGCGATGTGCCGGAGATCGTGGAAGAACACCTCATCAACGGGCGAGTGGTTGAACGATTGGCGCTGTTGAAGGTTCCCTCGGCAGGGAAGCAGGAATCCGCAGTTGACGTTGGCAGAAACCAGAATTGGGAAGCGTGATCGCTTCCAGGCTAGCCGCTAGTCCCACCACAAACGATCCACGAAACGAGACGAACGAACACGAAAGATCCGGCGAAGTGAATTTCAGCCGGCGCTTGCGGCCTGTTTTGGTTTCCAGCGAAGCACTGGCTTGCGAGCGGCAGCGGCTTCGTCGAGGCGGCCGATACGCGTGGAGTGTGGGGCGCCCAGAACCAGCTCGGGATCGTCAACGGCCTCACGAGCGATCGAACGCATCGCTTCGATGAACTGATCCAACTCCTGGTGTCCAACCGATTCGGTCGGCTCAATCAACATTGCTCCCTGGACGATTAGCGGGAAGTAAATCGTCATGGGATGGAACCCGTAATCGATCAGGCGCTTGGCGATATCGAGCGTGTGCACGCCTTTGCGGGTTTGCCGCTTGTCAGTGAATACCACCTCGTGCATGGGAGGGGCGTTGAAGGGTTTGTCGTAATCGCTGGTCAGGGCGTGGGCGATGTAGCGCGCGTTGAGCACAGCCGCTTCAGTAGCTTCGCGCAAGCCGTCGTAACCGTGAGTTTGAATGTAGGCCAGGGCGCGCAGCATCATTCCATAGTTGCCGAAGAAGGCTTTTACCCGGCCGATTGATTGCGGGTAGTTGAAGTCCAGGGTGAAAGTACGCGCTCCAGAGGTTAAAGTGGAAGCCGACGAATCGGACCCGTCGCTAACGCTCTGGGTTCTGACGATTCGCGGCAGCGGCAGAAACGGTTCAAGCTCCTTAGTACAGCAACATGGACCGCAGCCCGGACCGCCGCCGCCATGGGGAGTCGAAAACGTCTTGTGCAGGTTTAGGTGGATTACGTCCACACCCATGTCGCCTGGACGGGCCACGCCAACCAGGGCGTTCATGTTGGCGCCGTCCATATAAACGAGCCCGCCCGCGTCGTGTACGATCTGGCAAATCTCCTGGATGTTTCGCTCGAAGAGTCCGAGGGTGTTTGGATTCGTCAGCATGAGTCCGGCGACGTCGCCGCCGGCACAGAGCTCGCGCAGATGATCGAGATCCGTCAGGCCCTCGGCGGTAGACTTGATCGTCTTAACGGAAAACCCGGACAGGTGGGCTGACGCTGGATTGGTGCCGTGGGCCGAATCAGGAATCAACATCGTGCGACGTTTGGCAGAGGCGGTGTCGCCGTCGCGCGCGTCGATGTAGGCGCGGATGATCATCACACCCGTCATTTCGCCGTGGGCTCCGGCAGCGGGTTGCAGAGAAACACCCGGCAGACCGGTAATCTCTTTCAGGTTCTCCTGGAGTTCATAGATCACTTCCAGCGCACCCTGCGCGTCATCCGCCTCGGTCAAAGGATGTAGACCCGCGAAACCGTCGATCCGCGCAACTTTCTCGTTCAGGCGCGAATTGTATTTCATCGTGCATGAACCGAGGGGATACATGCCCAGGTCGATGTTGTAGTTCCAGGTGGACATGCGCACGAAGTGGCGGATGACGTCGACTTCACTTACTTCGGGCACGCCTTCGAGATCGTCATCTCTAAGAAACTGCTGCGGCACGATGCTGGTGATGTCCTGCTCGTCGACGTCGAGTGGCGGCAGGCGATAGCCGATGCGGCCGGGCTGCGAGCGCTCGAAGATCAGGGCTTCGTTATGGTTGATGTGGTTGGTGACTTTTGTGATTTCGGACTTCATGTATAAGACCAAAGCGATCCACTAATTAACACGAACCAGCAGGGAAAGAATCCTCGTTTCGAATCCTTTTCGTGTGCTTTCGTGGATCGTGTATCAGATAGGTTGAGCGACGGACGCCCCCTCAATTGCTAAGCGCTTTCACCAGCGCGTCGATGTCGGCGCGCGAATTCAGCTCCGTTACGCAAACCAGAAAGTCGTTGGGGCGTTCCGTGAAGTAGCGCGAGAGTGCCAGACCTCCAGTGATCTCTCTTTCCGAAGCCAAACGCGCCAGCAAGTCTTTAGCGGGCGTGGGTCCGCTCACCACAAACTCATTAAAGCGCGGGGCGGTGAAGGGAACTGAAAACCCCTCAAGTTCACTAATCTTCTTCGCTGCGTACGCAGTCTTTTGTGCACACTGTTGCGCCACTTCCTGCAATCCCCGCCGGCCCATTGTTTCCAGATAGATCGTGGCGGCGAGAGCGATCAAGCCTTCGTTGGTGCAGATATTTGAAGTCGCCTTCTCGCGGCGGATGTGCTGTTCGCGCGTTGCCAGCGTCA
>DATKIS010001065.1:0-3749 GCA_035543975.1 Pyrinomonadaceae bacterium | reverse complement strand
CCTTTCGAGTTAACTCCGTTGCAATTGATCGTGCCGTGAAAGTTTTCCTCGCGCAGTAGGCCCTGGGCCAGCATTTCCAGGGACGCTCGCCGTCCGGCTTCAGCCCGTTTCTTTGGATCCAGGTAGTGCTCCGGATCGATTCGGCGTTTCCATTCCAACCATTGACGCCGGGAGTTGTCGGTGTTTAAGTCATCTTCAATCTTAAACCCCATGTTGCGTGCGAAAGTCTGCGCACCCTTCCCGACGATCAGGTGATGATCGGTGAAGTCGAGGACTGCCTTGGCCACGAGAGATGGCGTGCGCACGCCCTCCAGCGAGGCTACCGCGCCGGCGCGCTTCCTGGGGCCATGCATGCATGACGAATCCAGCTGCACCACGCCTTCAGCGTTCGGCAGACCTCCGTAACCGACACTGTCGTCCAGAGGGTCAAGCTCTACGATGTTGACCCCTGCAATGACCGCGTCAAGAACGTCTGAGCCTGCGGTCATCATAGTGAAAGCTTTGTGCACGGCCGTCATGTCGCCACCGTTCTTAAAGCGATTACCGTTGGCCGATGAGATGACGATGGGCTTTGCGCCGCTCTGAATCAGGATGTTTGGAAACTGGGCTCCGGCCGATTTCGTTCCCGCCAGCGTGAGTCCGGCAACTGCGCTCGTGCGCATGAAGTCGCGACGTTTGATCTTTTTAGTCATGGGTTTCTTGGTTCCTTTGGGGTTAGGTTAGGCGGCTTCCAAACTCTCTTTAATCCGCTTAGCAGTTTTTGGTCCAATGCCGGCCACTTGCTCAAGTCCTCCTCCGGCGACAAACTGCTTTAGGTCCTCACGCGAAGACACCTTGAACTGTTGATGGAGCAGCGCTGCAGTCTTGGGGCCAATGCCAGGGACTTCCAGAAGGTCAACCACAGTCTCCGGAGTTTCTATGATTAGTCGTTCCCAGACGTCGAAGGTACCGCGGTCGAAGAGTTCGAGGACCTTGCCGGCGATAGCCTTGCCCACACCGGGAATCGACTGCAAGCCAGCTATACCTTCGGCAGCTGCAATCTGGCTCAGTGGCGTGGGCCATGTCTCGATCGCTTCGGCGGCATTTCGGTAGGAGCGCAGCCGAAATGGATCGTCACCGCGAATCTCCATAAGCGCGGCCAGCCGGAAAAACCGTCTTGCGATTGCTGCGTTGTCCACACTCGTTCCTGAATGAAAGAAGCTAAACGAAAAGTTGTAATGTAATGGGAGTGCTTATTCTACTGCCGGTCGCCCCGGCTTTCAAAACTATGATCCACGAAATCACGCGAACGAACACCAACTAATTTCGTGCCTCGTTCGAGTCCTTTCGTGGATCCCGTTTGATTGAGCCTATGCCACGATCATGGTTCCGGTGCCACTGTCGGTGAAAACTTCAGTGAGCAGAGCGTTCCTGGTCGTGCCACTGAGGATGTGGGCGCTATGAACACCGCCGCGCAACAGCGCAATGATGCTTTGCAGCTTGGGAATCATGCCGCCGCTGGCTGTCCCCTCGTTAATCATCGCTTCTGCTTCGTCCGCCGTCAGCCGGGATAACTTGGTACTCGGGTCCTTCGAATTGAGATAGAGCCCGTCCACATCGGAGAGCAGTATGAGTTTTTCCGCCTGCAGCTGGCCGGCGATCTCGGCGGCGATCGTGTCGGCATTGATATTGAATACGGTCCCCTCAGCGTCGGCCCCCAGCGAAGAGATGACCGGCAAGTAACCGTGATCCAGCAAGACGGTTAGTAGCCGCGAGTTGATCTCCACCACGTCTCCCACGTGTCCAAAATCCACTTCGGAATGTTGGCCGGTTTCTCGATTCAGTATCTGTTTCGGTGGCCGGCGTTCGGCGTGCACGATGTTGCCGTCAACTCCTGAAAGGCCCACTGCTTCAATCGCCCGATTGCGCAGAGCGGCGAGAATGTCGGTATTGATTTTCCCCGCAAAGATCATCTTGGCCATTTCCAGAGTGGCATCGTCAGTGACGCGGCGACCTTCGATAATGGTCTGCTCAATTCCCATTCGCTTAGCCAACTCGCTCAACTGTTTCCCGCCTCCGTGAATAACGCAGATCCGTATCCCGACCTGGTGAAGCAAAGCCAACTCTTCCGCCAGGGAACTTAGGTTTTCGTGGTTCTCAGTGGCCTTTCCGGAAAGCTTGACCACAAAAGTCTGACCCTGGAAGCGTTGGATGTAGGGCAGCGCCTCGCGCAAAAGATCGAGCCGCAGTTGATCACCGACGTGGTTGGTGTTGGTCATAATATGTATATATATAAGAAGTTCTGAGTCACTGAGTGATGAGTCACTGAGTGATGAGTGATGAGTGATGAGTGATGAGTAGCGGGCCAGATGCCTCTTACTCAGGACTCAGGACTCAGGACTCAGGACTCAGGACTCATTACTCATCACTCATCACTCATCACTCATTACTCGTTACTCATCACTCATAATCACTCATCCCTCATCACTCAGAACTTTGGTTAAGATCGCTTTCTGCATATGCAGGCGGTTTTCCGCTTCGTCAATTACCGCTGATTGCGGAGAATCAATGACCGGATCGGTCACGATTACGTTCCGGCGGACCGGCAGACAGTGCATAAAAATCGCATTTGCGGTTCGCGTCATCTTCGGTTCATCGACAATCCACTTATCACGATATCCGGCGCGCGCGGCGATGTCCTGCTCCGGCGAACCGTAAAACTGTTTCGAACCCCAGCTCTTGGCGTAGATCACTTGAGCTCCATCAAAAGCAGTGTCGATGTCGTTAGTCACCTCGATCCTGCCGCCTGCTCCTGCCGCCTGCTGCTCAATACTTTCCATCAGCGCGTCATCCAGCTCATAACCTTTGGGGTGGGCAATTACCAGTTCGTGGCCCAGCTGCGCGGCCGCCAATGCAAAACTGTTTGGCACGGCCATCGGCAGGGCCTTTGGGTGCCATGCCCAGGTCAGCACCACCCGCTTTGCTCCGGCGCCAAGTTTCTCCTGGATCGTCATCATGTCTGCCATCGACTGACAGGGATGATGCATAGCCGATTCGAGATTCACGATCGGCACCGGGGAATGCTTTGCAAAAGCATTAAGCACCGGATCAGTTCGTTCTTCTTCCCAGTTCTTTAACTGGGCAAAGGTGCGTACGCCGATCGCCGCGCAGTACCGGCCCAATACGCGGACAAACTCCGCAACGTGTTCGGTCTTGTCCCCATCCATGACCGCTCCGTCGCGGTGCTCGAGGGTCCAGCTGGTTCCGCCCGGCTCGAGCACAACTGCATGTCCGCCCTGTTCATGAATGCCAACCTGCATCGAAGCACGCGTGCGCAGGCTGGGATTGAAAAACACGAGCCCTACCGACCTGCCTCGCAGCTCCGTCGATTGTCCTCGGGTCTGCTTGAATTGCAACGCCGAGTCGATCAAGGCCTCCAACTCTGCGCGCGAAAGCTGTTCTGTGGATAGAAAGTTTCTCATTTGTAATGTCGAATAATCCAAGTCTCCGGCTCGTGGTTGCCTTCAGAATCGTTGCGCTTCCTGGATCGGAGATACCCAACCGCAAAGAGCGCTGAGGACTCCCAAAGTTACACCAGGAAAAAACTAGACTGTCTTTCGCCCTGACAACAGCGGCTTGGCCAATCCAAACAGACTAATCAAGAGCCAAAAAGCTTCCATTAAGAACGCCGATAAATTGAAGTGAAACATCAGGGAAATAATTACCATCACCGCACCCAGCGCGTTCAATAACAGATAGCTCACCGCCGA
>DATKIS010001064.1:0-7588 GCA_035543975.1 Pyrinomonadaceae bacterium | reverse complement strand
CCCCGGTATGGCAGGCCGGCCCAGTTGGTATCACCAGCAAATTGATCGCATCGCTGTCGCAGTCCAACCACGCTTCGACTACCCGCTGGGTGTTCCCTGAAGTTTCGCCCTTGTGCCATAAGCTGGACCTTGAGCGCGACCAAAACCACGTCTCGCCCGTTTCCAATGTCTTGCTCAGGCTCTCGGCATTCATGTAGGCCAGGGTCAGCACCCGCCGCGTGCGTGCATCCTGCACCACCGCCGGGATTAGCCCCTGCCCATCAAACTTCACATCTCCAATCGCAATGTTCATCTCACGACAACTCCTTGCGCGCGCAAATGGTCCTTGACCTCTGCGATCTTGTATTCGCCAAAGTGAAACAACGACGCAGCCAGCACAGCGCTGGCGCCGCCTTCCGTGAGCGCCTCGAAGAAATGTTCCAGCCGTCCGGCGCCCCCCGAAGCAATTACCGGAATCCGCACCGCCGTACTGATTGCCCGCGTCAGCTCCAGGTCGTAGCCATCGCGGGTCCCATCTTTGTCCATACTCGTCAGCAAAATCTCGCCGGCGCCAAGGCGTTCAGCGCGTGTCGCCCATTCGACGGCGTCCCACCCCACGCACCTGCGTCCACCATGGGTGAAGACTTCCCAGCCGCTGGAAGGATCGTCAGGGCTTCGTCGGCGCGCATCAATCGCCACGATCATGCACTGACTGCCAAAAATTTCAGCGCCCTCGCTAATCAAAGCCGGTCGCTCAACGGCGGCAGTGTTCAGGGAAACTTTGTCCGCCCCGGCACGCAGCACCGCCTGGATGTCGTCGCTGGAATTCAGACCACCCCCCACAGTCAGGGGAATGAAGACCTCATCGGCCACCCGGCGCACCAGGTCAATGATGATCGCTCGTTTGTCCGAGGACGCGGTGATATCCAGAAACGTTAATTCGTCGGCGCCTTCGGCATCGTAACGTCGTGCTTGCTCAACTGCGTCGCCGGCATCCACGAGCGAGACGAAGCGTATTCCCTTCACCACGCGACCGTTGTCTACATCGAGACATGGGATTATTCGCTTAGCTAACATGAGTGGTGTTCACGAAGATTGGAGCCCGGAACATTTTCCATTTCTCATTTGACATTTCTCATTTGTCATCGGCAGCGCTTATTCCTGACCGACCGCAGCGCTTTATGGTGTGGGCCAATGACAAATGAGAAATGTCAAATGACATATGGAAAATCTGTTCCTGCCTCTCTGGTCAAATGCTAGTGCATGCAAAATTACCAAGTAGCCGTAGTCCAGCCGCCTGGCTTTTCTCCGGGTGAAACTGCACTCCACTAATATTTCCCTGGGCGACTATCGATGGATAACTGACGCCATATTCAGTCTCCCCAATGACAACCCTCGGGTCATCTGCCTCGCAAAAATACGAATGCACAAAGTAGAGGAAGGCGTTATCTGGAACGCCGGCCAGTAGTTGGTGCGGCACGCACTGTCGCACCTGGTTCCAACCCACCTGGGGTACAACCAGATCGCCGGGAAGATCGCCCGCGAAGCGGCGAACGCGTCCACGCAGCAAGCCCAGTCCCAACGTCTGCCCAAACTCTTCCGACTCTTCAAACAGCATCTGCATCCCCACGCAAACTCCCAACAACGGAGTACCTTCCGTCACCCGCTCGTTAATCAACTCGTGAAAGCCGCGCGCGGTCAGTTGCTTCATGCAAGCCGCGAAAGCGCCAACACCCGGCAACACGAGTCGTTCGGCACGGCGCAACACCGTATCGTCCGAAGTCACCACGGCATCGCACCCCATGGCCGCAAAGGCCTTCTCAACCGAACGCAGATTCCCGACGCCGTAATCGATGATGGCAACAGCGGCGGCTGGCGACGTCACAGCGCTCCCTTCGTGCTCAAAACTCCACTGATGCGGGGATCGCGGTTTACTGCCTGACGCAGGGCCCGGGTGGTCGCCTTGAAAGTACCTTCGAGAATGTGATGGGTATTGCGGCCGCGCAGGCAGTCGATGTGAAGATTAAAGCGCGCGGTCTCAGCCAGTGAACGCCAGAAATGCTCGGCCAGCTCAACTGAGAAGTTTCCGATTTTCTGCCTCCGCGTCTGCACTTCGTAAACCAGATAAAACCGCCCGGACAGATCGATCACGGTACGACACAGCGCTTCATCCATCGGCACCACGGCCTCGCCGTAACGGCCAATGCCGGCCTTATCGCCCAGCGCCTGGGCCAGGGCCTGTCCGAGCGTAATCGCGATGTCCTCCACCGAATGATGATCATCAATCTCCAGGTCGCCCCGGCAAACGACTTCAAGGTCAAACAAGCCATGACGCGCAAATAGGTCGAGCATGTGATCGAGAAATGGCAGTCCGGTACTGACCTGCGATTGTCCCGTCCCATCCAGATTGAGCACGACCCGCACGTCCGTCTCTTTGGTCTTGCGGTGGGCCTCAGCGATCCGCGGACTATTTCTGCTCAGTTGACTATTTCTGATCATAATTACTCCTCGGCAGGAGAGAGCGCTCTAACCCGGAGGGTTAGAGAGAAAGTAGCCGGTGGTCGCAGCGTAGCGAAGACCACCGGATACCTGTTAATACTCGCCCGCATCCCGAAGGGATGCCAGATGTTTCTGCCGCCCCTCCGGGGTTTAAACCTCTTTACGCCCAGTTTCCGGTGGTCTCGGCTGCGCTGCAACCACCGGCTACTTTCGTTTTAGCTTTCAGGCTGATTTCAAAATCTCCCTCAGTCCCTGGATTAATAGATCATTCTCCGCGGGCGTGCCCACGCTCACTCGAAAATAGTCCTGCAACATCGGGTACCCGCTTACGTCTCGAATCAGAATGTCCCTTTTCAGCAACTCCTCAAACACTCGCCGCGGTCTCTCGCTGGACCGCACCACCATGAAATTCGCTTGTGACTCAATTGGGGTGAGACCGGAAATCGCGCTCAACTCAACATACAAACGGTCGCGTTCAGCGCAAATCGACCGGACCAGCGGCTTGAGTTTCAATTCAAACATCTCAACCGCAACCTCGGCAGCCGTCTGGGAAAAGGCGTTGAGGTTATACGGAAGCACGGCCTTGGCAATCTCCTGTACCAGCTCAGGCGAAGCCATCAGATACCCAAGGCGTAAGGCCGCCATCGCCATTGCCTTCGAGAAAGTACGTAACACAATCAGGTTCTCGTGATGATTGAGGAGCGGCACCACCGAGTGGCCCACACCCTGGTTCGCAAACTCGTGATATGCCTCATCGACGACTACCAACCCTCGGGCAGCTTTCAGCAGAGCTACCAAATCCTCGTCGCCGATCACGCAACCCGTGGGATTATTCGGTGAGCAAATGATCGTCACCTCGGGTTGAGTTTCCTCAATTCTCTTAAGCAAGGCAGCGACGTCAAACTGCAGATCATGCCGGAGCGGCACGCTCAAGACCTCGCCACCCAAAACCGTGGTGATCTGCCGGTAGAGTGCAAACGTGGGTTCGCTAATCAGGACTCGCTTCCCCTCACCAATTGAGACCATCAGCAGCGCCTGGATTAATTCGTTGGAACCGTTCCCAGCCAGAATTCCGTCCACCTGCCAACCGCTAAACTCAGCCAGCCGCTCATGCAGTCGATGCGGAGTGAACTCGGGATAACGAGACCAGGCGCGATCCCTCATGCGACTGAAAACCTCCTGCTTGATCTGCTCCGGCGTATCCCATGGACTCTCGTTCTGGTTTAGCTTTACCGATGAGCGATCAGGGGACAGGCTATAAGGTCTCAACCCCCGTACCGAATCTTTGATTGAGTTTAAGATGGTCACCATTGATTAATCAGCTCTAAAGAATTGGTCCACAGAAAGTGACCTCAACTCAGTCCGCGTTAGCGGACGACTGAGAATAGCCCAGCGATTCATCGCTGGGTTTGGAGGTAACTTGGGGGCTAGTCCGTGTAGCGGACGGCTGAAAAACCAGCGATCACGCTATTATCGTCAGCCGTCCGCTCCACGGACTCCGATCTTTTCTGCACTGATCCCAGCAGTGAACTGCTGGGCTATTCTCAGCCGTCCGCTCATGCGGACTGATGGAACTACTTTTTGTGCAAGGCTCATTCAAAGGAAGCGCCTTTGTTCATCATCTCCGTTAGTCTGATGCGGGCCGACCGCGCATGCGCATCCAAGCCCTCTGCCTTCGCCAACGCTGCCACCGCCGCGGCCGAACGTTTCATCGCCTCACCCGAATAGCGCAAGAGACTGGTGCGTTTGACGAAGTCGTAAACACCCAACGCCGACGAAAAACGCGCGGCGCCACCTGTGGGTAACACGTGGTTTGGCCCAGCGAGATAATCACCCACCGCTTCGGGAGTGTTTGGACCGCAGAAGATCGCACCCGCCTCCCGAATCTGTGCCGCCACGCCCTCGTCGTCACTGGTCATCAGTTCGAGATGTTCGGGCGCGAGTTCATTCGCGATCGCGCAGGCTTCTGCCAAATCGGTGATGAGTATGATCGCTCCATACCGTTTGAGCGATTGTTCTGCGATGGCCCGGCGGGGAAGCGATTCTACCTGGTGCTTCAGCTCGGCTGCCGTCTCGCTTGCTAGTCGCTCGCTCGTTGTCAGGAGCACAGCTGAAGCATCTTCGGCATGTTCCGCCTGGGCCAGTAGATCTGCGGCCACGAAATCCGCGCGGGCCGAATCATCGGCAATGATCACCACTTCGCTTGGTCCGGCAATCGAGTCAATCCCCACTGCTCCAAAGACCAGTTTCTTGGCTGCCGCAACATACTTGTTTCCCGGTCCGGTGATCTTGTCTACCCGCGGCACGCTTTCGGTTCCGTAGGCGAAGGCGGCGATCGCGTGGGCGCCCCCTATGGCGTAAACCTCGGTCACATTCAATTCGATCAGGGCGGCCGCCACCGCCGGGTTTTCCGCCAGCGTTCGCGGCGGAGTTGTCACCGCTATGCCGCGAACGCCGGCCACCTGCGCCGGCACCACGTTCATGACTACCGAAGATGGATAGGCGGCGGTACCGCCTGGCACATAGAGACCCGCCCGATTGATGGGGCTGATTCGCTGGCCCAGCATCACGCCTTCACTGGGACGAATTTCCCAGGACACTTCCTTTTGGTGTTCGTGGAAGGCGCGCACATTTCGGATAGCTTCCCGGAGAGACTCGAGCACCAAAGGATCGACCCGGAGCGCGGAACCATGAAGCGTCGCTTCCGAAACGCGCAGTTCGGATGGTTGTAGACTTACGCCATCAAAGCGCGCGGTGTAATCGAGGAGCGCCGCATCGCCGCGCGAGCGTACGTCGCGAATAATCGCGGCCACCTCGCTTACCAAAACGTCGTCGAGGGCCACGTTACGGTCGCGAATCGCTTGCAGCTTTGCCGCCAGCCGGTCTGTTTCCTGACTACCAATAATCTCGATCACTCTCAAACTCCTCCGAACCTTCCAGCGACGATGGCAAGCCGGCAGTTCGGAATTCCGCAGCTTTGCCCAAGAGTCGGCGAAGCCGACGAATGAAAGTAGCCCACCGATTCTTGGGTGGGTTCAGGTAGACCCAAGAACGCAAGTCCGTGAAACGGACGGCTGAATCGCAAAGCCGCTCGATCGCCAGGAACTTATCAGTCGTCCGTGAAACGGACTCCGACCTCGCTCCGGACCAACTACCCAGCACTGAAGTGCTGGGCTACTTTCACTAGTCCGCTTCGCGGACTGAGCTAGAGCCGATTTTTCGGGCAAAGCTGGTTGAGCCATAAACTATGGGCCCCCTCCGACGCTTAGTTGTTTGCGTTGAGTGCACCAATGAGACTGGCAATCGCTTCCGCTTTCAATTGATAGCTGGCCCGGTTTACCACCAGTCGCCCGGTCGACTCATCAATGACCGCAAGTTCCCTCAGTCCGTTTTCACGTAGCGTCCTCCCTGATTCCACGAGGTCCACGATGCAATCGGCCAGACCCAATCCAGGGGCAAGTTCCACCGAACCGGACAACTCAATAATTTCCACTGGCCGTCCACGAGAACCAAAATATGCGGCGGCAATGCGCGGATATTTCGTCGCCACTCTCAACATTCCTAGTTCCTGCAGATTCAGCCCTGGTCGCGCCGCCACTACGATGCGACACCGGCCAATCTCGAGCGTTAAAGGCTGAAGCAAGTCAGTCCCGGACTCGAGCAGCACATCACGACCAACCACACCACAGTCTGCAATGCCGTGTTCGACATAAACCGGCACATCAGCCGGCTTAACGAAGATGAATCGGTAGCGGCCTGATACGTCATCAACTGCCAGCCGCCGCGACGAAAGATCCTGACTCGAGACACCTGCCCCCGCCGCAGCAAACAAGGCCAACGCTTCGTCTTGCAACCTTCCCTTGGCTACGGCAATCGTCAATTCCGGCACTGTTTCACCTCGCCGACTTTCAACGACACCCGTTCACCTTTGTCGCGCTTTCGCAAAGCCTCTACGAAAAGATCTGATGAATTGGTGGGAGACTTTTCCCAAGGTGTCTCGTTCACAAGGTCAAGGGCGGGTGGTCCCTGAAGTTCCCTCGGCGCTGCAGCTTCCGCGGAGCGCAAACGTAACACGTCGGTTAACGCATCGAGATCAACCACAAAACCGACAGCCGGCTCAGACTTCCCAAAGCTGGCGGTTAACCCGTCGTAACGACCACCGCTGCCGACACGATAGCCGGCGCCTTTCACGTAAATTTTGAACGTCAAGCCGGTGTAGTAATCGAGCCGAGCCACGTCGCCAAGGTCGATTTCAAACGAATCGGTGAGGCCAAGGGAGTCTACGACGTTCCACAAACTCTCCAGCCGATCCAACGCCGCTCGTGATTGTTCGTTTGAAATCACCCCGCGCGCCAGATTCAGACTTTCGCGCTTCCCAGACAGCTGCATTAACTGAGCGAACGCCTGGGCCTCCTGAGCGGAAGTGTAAGGCGTCAGGAAACGTTCGAGGTCCGCCGCGTTTCGCACGTCAATCAACTGCCGCATCTCCTCGCGCAAAACCGGAGCCAGCTGCAATCTTTCGGCAACTCCATTGAAGACACCGACGTCGTTCAGGGTGATGGCGTAGTTGCCATCAAGATCCAGACGGCGCAGGAATTCAGTGGCGATGACGAGCACTTCGAGGTCGGCCACGCTGGTGTTCGCGCCGATGAGTTCACATCCCATTTGAGTGGACTCACGACGCCACTCGACGTGCGACTGTGGTTGCTGGCGAAATACCGGAGCGGCATAACAAAGCCGAAGCGGGCGTTGACGGTCAGCAAAGAGAGTGGCTGCGGCTCGGGCGGCCGCGGAGGTGACGTCTGGTCGCAGGGCCAGCAGCCGGCCATCGGTGTCGGTGAAGCGAAAAGCGTGGTGGGCCTCTGCCGGACCCATGCCATGCTCAAACAGCGAATAGTAGTCCACGGTCGGCGTGGTGATCTCTTCATAAGACCAACCGTCAAAGACCGACATCCCGGTGTGTTCGACCGTGCGACGCAGGCGCGCCTCCTGACCGAAGTAATACCGCATGCCGGTGGGAATTCTGGATAGTGGCTCTGTCATGGTGTTTTGCGTGGTCGTTTACGTTGTTTTGCGTGGTCGTTTACGACAATCTAAATCCGATTTTCCA
>DATKIS010001063.1:0-3029 GCA_035543975.1 Pyrinomonadaceae bacterium | reverse complement strand
CTTCAAGAGTATTATGGACACGACGAGGAAGAGAAACATGAGGAGCCGATCAAAGGGCCCGATGTGCGAGGCGCCTCGGCGGCTCTCGACACGGTCCTTGCCAGAGCCGGCGCAGAAGCCCATGCGCAACTGCACGATATCGCGTCTTTGCCTCAGGTGCGGGATACGATTCATGCGCTGATCCGTGCGCTACGCGATGGCGGTGCTGACGCGGCGGCGCAGGCGCTAGCTAAGCTTATCGACAGTTGGCACAAGTACGCAGAACTGACGTCTAAGGGCGAGCAGGTTGCTGCCATTGACACCGCGCACAGCTTACTCGCGGAGGTTCAAGGGCGATTTCAATCAGACCTCAAGGCTCCGCAGCGGTTATTATCCTCCCAACTGCTCGAGGCACTTGTCCGTGTCGATAGGCGACTGGCAAGTTCCTTCAAGCTTCTTCCTCATCTGTCCTTCGATGCGGTCGACGGTCGTGCGTTAACTATCGATCCTGGCGCGAAGGCGAGCTTTGCTATACGCGTACGTTGCGGCCAAGAAGACGTGGCGATCCAACTTCAGTCCGCCGTTGCGATCATTCCAGGGTCAGTGCTGGAGTTTCCGCTGAAGGACAGGCTTGATCAAGTGCCGACTTTCGTAGCGCCGGGCCAAGACGCCGTTTTGACCTTCGGCTACCCAGGTGGTGGAACAATAAATACTACGCAGCAGCTTCGCGTAGAGCTTCGATACACCTGTGGCAACGGTACATACGATTCCTCGGGTGTGCTGCCGCTGGAGTTCCATGCAAGCGAGCGGCCGCCAGCGATGACTCCTTACATTCATGGTCGCAGGCTCGAACCAAGCGAAATCGATGGTCATTTTTTCGGACGAGAGGATGAGCAGGAGGCGATTCTTGAATCGGTTAGAGGAGGGCAGCAGAAGATCCGGTACATCGAGGGTATACGAAGGGCCGGAAAATCGTCTCTGCTCAGCAGCATAACTCACGAGATCGCGAAGCGAGGCATGCCCCTTATTCCGGTTTACTGGGCGCCCGTGGGCGCAGGAGCGGTCGATCACGTCGGAAAGATATTTCATGATCTTCTTTCGAGAATCGCGCGTTCGGATGAGGTCCGCAGGTCCGGCGTTGTTTTCCCGAATCTTGAGGAATGTTGTGGCAATCTTCCGGGCGCCTTCTCCAGCGCGGAGGACGAGCTTCGCCGAAAGTGTCCGAGCAAGGTCTTAGTCATGGTGGACGACTTCCAGACATTGGTCGAAGCCGCGCATGCCGCACGCGATACGAATAAGGATTTGCGTGCAGGCATTTTGGGCTTCTTGAACCTGCTTTACGAAAGAGCTAATCCGAGCGCTCAGATTCTGTGGATACTGGCTGGACAGCGTGCGTTCCGTCAGTATCGGACGCTTCTGGGTGGTGCTCTCATGTGGGGCATCGTCAAGCCACTACCGGTCGACTTTTTACCAATCGACGCCGTAGCCAAGATCGTTATCTCACCCTTGGGCGCGACCGGATACGTCGTTCCGCCCGAGACGATCACCAGAGTTCATCTCCATACGGCAGGTCACCCCGAGGTTGTGCAGGAGCTTGCTGAGTCTATGCTGGAGGTAGCCACGGCGGACAGAAGATACGTCGTAACGCCTGCGGACGCCGATGACGCCTCGCACGACATCGCAGCTCACAGCGACGGATTCTCAGAGACATGGTACCCGCTCGGAGAATTGTCACCTGAGCAGCGTGCTTTGGTTGCCTCGTTCGTTAATGCGGTGGGCGTAGGCGCGCGCACGCAGCCACACCTGCTTGTCAAAGACAAAGAATTGACTGAGTCTCATCGGCTTGCCATTGACGATTTGGTTGCACGCAAAATACTGGTTTCACACCCGGATGGAAGCATATCGATAAAGGCGCGGGTTTTGGACGCTTGGCTCCATCGGGTGATACCGACCATGATCACCGATCGCATGAATGGGTCCGTTGCGATTTTCGTTGATGTTGCCAATTTAACGGCAGGTACCGGCGCGTCGGTCGTTTCCGAACTGCAGACTTCGGGTGGCGATGACGGAATTCCCGGCCGTTTTAGGCTTGCGACGATTCTCGATCGAATTGAGGCTTACGCTAAGACCGTCAGCGCCGCTCCGCGAGGCCCACGTTGGGCGGTCAACTTTCCGAAGGCTTCACCAGCAGTCACCGAATGTAATGCGAAGGACTACAGCATCGAGAATATTCCGAAGGATCTTTGGGAAAAGGGCGACGACGACAGAATTCTCATTGAAAAGATTACCGATATTGAGCGCGGATATCCGACGGTTAATCACTTTGTGATGGTTTTGGGCGACAAGGGGTACCGGATCAAGGCTGAGAGTCTGCTCAAAAACGGTAAGAGCGTTCACATAATCAGTCCCTCAAAGTCTCTCGCCGGGCTTTACGACCGACTCGCGGCGGACTATCCTGAGCAGATGCGGGTGTCTACGCTCGAGGAGCTTATCGAGCCTCCTCGGCGCAAAATCTAACCGCTAACCCCAAGCCGCGGATCGGCGGGTCTCTCCGGAACCGTGGGGTGCACTAAGATTCCGTTCGCTACGGCGAAGGCATGGCAGGGGGCCACGTTCCCGCGCAACAGGCGTGGGTGTAGGTAGTTACCTGCGTCGTTCGATCCATGTACGGCCACCGGGCATATCGCGGCATTGCGACTGCGAGTCACCGAAGCAGGAAGGGATTGAAATGCCGTTTAAGCGATCAGTGGAGTGGGGCATGGCCGGGTGGCGCAGACGCCGGCGATGGCGGTGATTTTGTCGAGCGCTGCGTCGGTCCACTTACCCTCGGCCGCCACGGCGCCCGCGCCATAGATAGTCTCAAAGAAAACGTGCTACGAAGTAGGGAACAGCGCGCCACTCTCATGAGCGGGTGTCCCTGCGCGTAGCCGACCAAGGACGTTGGCGAGCGGAGCGACCTGCGCGGGCTGGCCGTAGGTAGCGCGGGACCTTGACCCATGAGTCTTTCTTGTCTTTGTTTCATTTCGGTGGGCTCCGGATGGTCTCGCCTT
>DATKIS010001062.1:0-7288 GCA_035543975.1 Pyrinomonadaceae bacterium | reverse complement strand
TACGAGGCCTGGCAGCGAAACATTAAGAAAGGTCTCGTCGAGCCATAAACGAAGACCGACGCTCGTCGGTGGAGCTGTTATCCCCCACTCCTGATACAGCCGAGGGCCCCCTTCACTTTTCAATCCCCCGGTAGCCGACTCTATGACAACTCCTGTGTCCAGGCATGTCCCTGAGCTTGATGGACTGCGCGGGATCGCCATCATTGTCGTGCTGATCCATCACCAGATGACGCCTTTGTCGCTAGGAGGAGGCTTCCTGGGTGTCGATCTTTTCTTTGTACTCAGCGGGTATCTAATAACCAGCCTGCTTTGGGCAGAGTTTGAGCGAACCGGCTCCATATCCCTCAAGAACTTCTACGTTCGGCGCCTCTTGCGACTAGGCCCAGCTCTAGCTCTCTATTTGGTTGCCAGCCTGGCAGTGACTTACCACACGCAGTTGATCAGCCTTGGCAGGCAGCTCAAGCTAATCATCATTGCAATTCTCTATTCAACTAACTGGCGTATGGCCCTGGGATGGGACTCGGTTCTCGATCCAACGGCAATCATCTGGTCACTCTCAATTGAAGAGCAATTTTATCTGGTTTGGCCGCTGCTCGCTTTTGCCTGTTTTGCGCTCGGCTTGAAGCGCGGCTATATGATCGGTGCTCTGGCTGTGACAATTCTTTCCGTGGCGCTTCATCGATACTTCCTCTATGGGGCGGGCGTCGACCTAACTAGACTCTACTACGGCACTGACACAAGGGCCGACGCGCTGCTGGTGGGTTGTGTGATCGCATTCGTGCCAGTCGCGATAGTTGGCCCCAGGACCAAACGTTCGCTTGGGTTTGCAGGTATGTTTGCGGCGGTGGGACTTGCGTACTCGATGATTGCACTAAGTTTTTCCAACTCGTTACTTTATCGCGGTGGCTTTACAGTGGTTGCGGTGCTGGCCGGCATTTTGATTTTCGTGGCGGCGAACTCACCGCCGCGGATTCTTTCACTGGTATTGAAATGGACCCCACTGCGTTGGTTTGGCCATATCTCATACGGCCTGTATCTCTGGCACTGGCTAATCGTGAGGAATACCAGCCTCTACTTTCTGGGTCGTTGGGAAGGGTCAGCCCGGCTGGTGATTGCCCTGGGGATTGCGTCGCTGTCGTTTTATGTGGTGGAAAGGCCGTTCAATCGACTCAAGAGCCGCTACGCCGCTGCAGCAAAATCCTCGCCAGCCGAGGCGCTGCCGGCTGAGCCCAAAGAGTCCCTAGCTCCGCGCAGCATTCCGCTGGCTAACTACCAGTCGTCAACTCCCTAGATCCTATTCGCTTGCTTCACCAACATGGCGCGCCGGCCCTTTGAATCCGAGGTCGAGGCCGGAACCACGATTTTCTCATTCGTCTTTACTACCCCGCGTTCGTTGATTCGCGGGTTGAGCTTTCGAAGTTCTGCGGCGGTAGTCTGGTGACGCCGGGCAAGCTTCTCGAGTGTGTCGCCCGCCGCTATCGTAACTTCCGAGGTGGTTGGAGCCGAACTGGCCAAAACCCGCCGATCCCTTTTCAATAACGCGGCTGAAGACGCAGCTTTACTAGACTGCGATCCGACCTTTGCCTGGGTTACGGCTCCCGACGCCCTGGCCGGTGCTGGCTTTAGTTCCGTTGATTTCCTGACAGTTGTTTGATCGGCAGGGGAGCGCTGCTTCAGGGCGTCATCAGCTTGCGCAACTACCTTCGTACTACCGTCCGCCGGCGGGTTCTCAAAACTTTGACTCGGTTGACTAGCTTGAGTCTGGGCTGACGCAGGCGCAGGAACACTGATGGTGTCAACGTAACTCTTCACATCGGCGAAGGAGGAAAACGTCTGTTCGCCGCGTGATTTGACCGGAGCGCCTAAACTTAGTGAGACATTCCCCTGGCCGCCCTGGTCCATCCGGTTAATCCAAATCTGATTACCTGAAGACTTAACCGACCAAACCTCCGGGTTCTTGGCGAGAACCCGTGACTGTAGCCAGGCACCAATAAAGGCCGCGCCAATCGCAACAACGAATACCAGGAAGGCTGTCTTCCAGCCGAAACCCGCTTGACCTGGATCATAAACAGCTGGTGCTAAAATCGCTTCCGGGTCATCTCCTATTCCTTCCGAGGTATGGTTCAGCTTCTCGCTGCCACCAACTTCAAGTTTCAGCAGGTCTCGTCGTAGTGATAACAACTCCGTCGTGTCAGCCTTGCTCGCCAAGACCAGGCCAAGATTCTTCAGGATCTCGCTAAGTTCCAAAACATCGATACTGTTGGCTTTTCGATCCAGGACAGTTTTCAGTTCTTCGATTTGCGGACCAATCCTCTGCTCCAACTCGGCCTCCAATGTTTTCTCCATCAACCCTGGAGCTGAGGCCGGCGCCTGCCGCACGTCGGCAAGAGCATCTACCCTGGCCTCTAATGACTCAACCGCCTTGCCCAGGTCTTCCAGCATTGGATCTTCATAAAGCTCATACGGCCCACAGATGACCAGAACAGTTCCTTCATCGAGATCGGGATCGATGTTTTCCATCACCTCCGCGCCGATGGCCCTCGGATCTGATGAAGCCAGGGCCTCAAGAAACTCAGGTTGCTCGAGCAGCTCTACGTCACTCACGATGCTCAGCAAAACAACCTGGTCGTCGCGCAGGGTCAACACGGGCAGCCGGATTGCGAGAGGACCATCCCAATGTCGAACGCCAAACTCGTCCGGTTCGTTTTCCGCCGCTTCGCTCTCAAGCTCGCTTGAATCCGCTCTGCTAACTTCCACTTCATGGTCCGCAGAGAAGGATTCATTGCCAGTCTCGGAATCGAAAGAGTCCTGCTGGCGGCCGTCAAGAACGCTCACCTCTAGATCGCCACAAAGAAAATAGGCCAGCCGGTTGCCGCTAATGAAACAAAGTGCGGCGCTGGCGGACAGGGGCGAACCCGGCGAATGTTTTCCCAGATCATGGAGGAAGTTATTGAGCTCCCTCGCCATGAACCCGAGAAACAAGTCGGTCGAAAATCTCGGCGCTGAGTCAAACGACCCGACGATGGTGGCGAGCTTTCGCTCAAGGGTGGCAGCCAGATTGGCGTAGTCGTGGGGAGCAAAATCGAGAATGACAAAAACATGACCGCGCGGCGTCTGGCAGTCAAAAATGAAATTGTCACCCTGAGCCGGAGGGTTGGGTTTTACCGAGTCGGACCAAAAGTTCATGGCGGCACTCCTCCTAAGTGGTCGCAACTTAACACGAACCAGCCAAATGAGTAACGATCTTTTTTAGGTTGGGCCATTGAGGGCCACGACGCGACGCTGATTCTGGCCTGCCCGAATACTGTCTCACGCTTCGCTGCCTTTCAACTTTTCAGGTTCGGTGGTTACAATCTCGTGAAATCCCCTCAGTTCATTTCAACAATCAGCAGCCAGTGGAGGCAAGCATGAATTTCATCTGTCGTAGTGGTCATCTAGGGACTGGGGAGTTCCTTCTCCTAATCCTGGGACTTGCAATTCTGTCGTCTTGCACAAACAAGCCAGATACCGGGTCTCAATCGGGGACGAAGGGCACTCCAGCTGAAGCCGAGAAGTTTATTGCTGACGCTGAGAAGAAGCTGTTTGATCTGAACGTTAAGTACAGTCGCGCGGATTGGGTGAAGAGCACTTTCATTACTGACGATACTGAGCTGCTTTCGGCCGACGCGAACAACGCGGTCATCACCGCTGTCACGGAACTCGCGGAGCAGTCGCGCCGGTTTGATGGCCTCGACCTGCCTTACGATGTCGCTCGCAAAATGAAGCTGCTCAAGTTGTCTCTGGTTCTCCCCGCCCCTAAAGATCCGGCCGAGCGTGATGAGTTGACCAAACTCGCCGCTTCGCTCGAGGGTGACTACGGCAAAGGCAAATATTGCCCGGATGGAGACAAGGGAAAATGTCTGAGCCTGGGCGACATGGAGGAAATCCTCGCCAACAGCCGCGATCCCGAGGAGTTGAAGAAGATATGGCTGGGCTGGCATCAGGTTTCGCCCCCCTACCGAAAGAATTACGGCCGTTTCGTCGAACTCAGCAATAAGGGCGCGAAGGAGATGGGTTTCAAGGACACTGGCGCAATGTGGCGGGAAAAATATGATATGGACGCCGACGCTTTCGCCGGCGAAATGGAACGCCTGTGGCAACAGGTAAAGCCGCTCTACGATTCGCTCTACACCTACACGCGTCACAAGCTCTCCGAAAAGTATGGCAAGGCGGTGGTGCCGGAAGACAAGCCAATCCCCGCGCACCTTCTGGGAAACATGTGGGCGCAACAGTGGGGGAATATCTACCCACTCCTGGCCCCGCAAACGGGTGATCGTGGCTACGACTTGACGAGGATTCTGGTTGACCGAAAGACTGAGCCGAAGCAGCTGGTGCGATATGGCGAATCGTTTTTCACCTCGCTCGGCTTCGAACAGCTCCCGCCAACCTTCTGGGACCGTTCGTTGTTTACCAAACCCTCGGAGCGCGAAGTGGTCTGTCACGCCAGCGCGTGGGACATCGACTACGAAAAAGATGTGCGACTGAAAATGTGCATCCAGATTAACGAAGTCGACTTCGTCACCGTACACCACGAGTTAGGCCACAACTACTATCAAATGGCCTACGCCGGCCAGCCCTTCTTCTATCGCGACAGCGCGAATGATGGTTTTCATGAGGCCATCGGCGACACCATGGCCCTATCGGTTACCCCGGCCTATCTAAAGCAGATTGGGTTGATCGACAAAGTGCCCGACGCGACTGGTGATGTCGGTTTCCTGCTGCAACGTGCTTTGGACAAAGTCGCGTTCCTGCCATTCGGTTATCTGGTGGACCAGTGGCGTTGGAAAGTGTTTTCCGGCGAGGTTGGACCAAACGACTACAATGCAGCTTGGTGGGCACTGCGGGAAAAATACCAGGGCGTGGCGCCGCCGGCTCCTCGCAGCGAAGCCGATTTTGACGCCGGCGCGAAATACCATGTCGCGGCTAATGTTCCCTACTCACGTTATTTCCTGGCTGCGATTCTGCAATTCCAGTTTCACCGGGCGTTGTGCCGCGAAGCTGGTTTTACGGGACCGCTCTATCAATGCTCGATTTACGGAAACAAGAAGGCGGGCGAGAAATTGAATCGGATGATGGCGATAGGCTTGAGTAAACCCTGGCCTGAGGCGCTGAAGGCGATGACGGGTGAAGACAAGATGGATGCGACGGCAATTATCGATTATTTTGCGCCGCTCAAAAGCTGGCTCGACGCCGAGAACCAGAAAGCCGGGGTCAAGTAAAGAAAAGACTGGGAAACGGGTAAAGGGTAAGGGGGAACCGTAAGGAGGAGAGTCTCCTCCCATTCGCTTTGCCCTTTGCCTAATTCCCTTTGCCCTTTGGCCTGGCCTTTCCCCTTACCCTTTCCCCTTTACCCCTTTCCCTTATCCCCCTGTCCTGACACCCAATTTACCTGAGAGCACCCGCGTGCCGTTCTGAATCGACTCAACATGTTTCTCCCGGAGTTTTGTGAATTCCTCCTGTAGGGCCGCTAGCTCATCGTCATTCAGGTTCTCCAGGTTGACCAGGTGAGTCCGCGCTCCAGACACGCCTTTGATCAGTTCATCAAGCTTCAGATGTATAGCGGTCGCATCGCGGTTCTGTGTATTCTGAATTAGAAACACCGCGAGGTAGGTGAAAACCGTAGTCGCCGTGTTTACGACTAACTGCCAGGTGTCTGAATAATTAAAGAATGGCCCGGCACCCAGCCACACCAATATAAGTAAGACATTCGCAATGAACATCCACGAAGAACCAAGCGCGTTGGCGGCGGCCACGGAAAACTTGCGGAACAACTGATTCATAAAAACGCTCCTCACCGAAATTAATAAAAGCCGCGTGACGTCTTTGTCCGGGAGCACTCCTACCCGGGACAAATCGCGTTACGCGGCACAGGCACCAAGCTTCGTCGCTAGTTTGTGACCACGTTGCCGGCCAATTCTTCCCGAACCCGCTTATGTACCTGTCTAATCCTTACAGCATGCGAATTGATAACGGATCTGCGCCAGCTCTCGGCAGTCGCGCTGAGTGCGATTGAAGAAAGCTAGACTCTCAGATCCTCTTATCTTAGTTACTTCGAGGGCGCCGTAACGTTGACATCAATTTGCTTGTTGCCACCGAAGAGACGACCGCCAAAAACAAACAACGCCGCCACTACCAGGATCACGAAGATCACCAGCACCGCCACCACACCCGCACTGCCTCCGCCACCATTGTCACCCATGATTTTCTCCTCTGATTAATTTAATAGAACTAAGCTGCGGTGGTCTCTCCACCCAGCAGTGTCAGAACCTCACCTGTCACATAACTCGAATCAAGCTCCGAAGCGAAATAAACAAACGCGGGCGCAATCTCCTCCGGCTGAGCCGGACGCTTCATCGGAGTATCAGCCCCAAACCTGGCTACCTCTTTGGCCGATTTGTCGGAGGGATTAAGGGGCGTCCACACCGGTCCGGGTGACACGCAGTTTACCCGTATGCCCTGTTCGACCAGATTCTGGGCGAGCGACTTGGTAAAGGCGTGAATGGCGCCTTTGGTAGCCGAGTAGTCGAGCAAGTGTTTGCTCCCCTCGAGGCCCGTAATCGAACCCGTGTTGACGATCGCGCTTCCCTTCTTCAAGTGGGGCATGGCAGCCTTCACCATAAAGAAGTAACCATAGATGTTAGTCCTGAAGGTGCGATCCCATTGCGCCTCCGAGAGGTCGGCCACGGTTTTCTGGTGTTGCTGGTAAGCGGCATTGTTCACGAGGATGTCGAGCTTGCCCAGCTTGCCAACGGTTTGCTTCACGGCGCTGCGAGCGAATGCCGGTTTCCGCAAATCACCGGCTATTGATACTGCCAAACGTCCCTCGTTCTCGATGGCCTCGGCGGTTTCGCGGGCGTCTTCCTTCTCAGCGGGCAGATAGGTAAAGGCTACATCGGCGCCCTCGCGGGCGAATAAGACCGCCACGGCTCGACCAATACCGGAGTCGCCGCCAGTAATAAGCGCAACCTTCCCTTCAAGTTTGCCGGATCCTTTGTATAGAGGCGCCTGATACCTCGGTCGCGGATTCAACTTCGATTCGAGACCCGGCTTGCGCTGATGCTGTGCAGGCATCGGCGACTTCGGTTCTTTGAGCTGGCCGTTACTTGAAGTCGTCCGGCTGATAACACTCCTATGGTTGCTCGACAAACTTTTGCCGGCTGACTTTTTCCGAGCCGCAGATTGTTTGGTGGTCGCCATGGTCAATTAGTCATTTCGAACTTTTCTTTGAACTTTTCTTTGAACTCTTCTT
>DATKIS010001061.1:0-3423 GCA_035543975.1 Pyrinomonadaceae bacterium | reverse complement strand
GCTCGGTGGTGGTACTTATACCCTGTTTCGCAATTTTCTGGCAAGAAGATTCTATTGTTCGTAGTTGCCCCCTTTGCCTCCGTAACGCAAAGTGCTAGTTTGCGGCTCCGTCGAAGGCCATCATTCACGGCAAACTAACAGTTTGCGTTACAACTAAGTCGCGGAAGGGCAACGAACGCGAAGAGCTTTCGGCAGGATTTGAAATGTTGCTGGGAGATGGCCAGGCAGTTCGCCGTCGACCTCAAACTCAATGCGGTGGTCTTTGTGGGCAGGACGGGCGGTTATCTTCCGGGCGTGCGCGTGGCCAACTTCCGACATACCCAGGTGTGCACCTAAATATAAACGCGGGGCATTCAGCAGGATTCTTTGCGCACCGAGATTCCCGATGCTGATAACGTCAAAAAGACCATCGGCAAGTTTGGCGTCCGGGGCGATCTTCATTCCGCCGCCGAAAAAGCGCGCGTTGGCAATACATAAATTAGCGACAGTGAGTTGTTGAGCCGTTTCGTCGTCTATCTGAATAATCACCCGAGTCGCCTCGTTCTTGATGGCGGATTGAGCCATTGCAAGTCCAAACGAGACTCTACCGCTGAGCCATTTGGGGGCTTTCGCCGGCAGCCAGTCAGGACCACCTGTCTTGACGCGGGCAATCACATCGGCACTCATGCCAAATGAAGCCACGCCCAGGAAAAACCGTGAGTCGTGCGTCCCGTCGTCTTTGAGGAAAGTAACCCGGCCAACGTCAATCGCCCGGGTTCGGCCGTCCCGAAGTATTTGGGCAGCATCACCGGCTCGGGCGGAGATGCCCAACGTTCTGCGAAAGTCGCCTCCGGTTCCGCTGGGCAGGATCCCCAGTTCCGCATCGCTGCCGGAAATCATGATCCCGTTGGCCACCTCTGAGATAGTGCCATCGCCACCGCAGGCGATAATCAGTTTCGTACCTTTGCGGGCGGCAGTCGCCGCCAGCTCGATTCCCTCACCTGCGCGACTGGTGAACTTTGGGGTAAAGGACCCGAAGTGGGTAGCGAGTTCGCTCGCTATTCCGGGCCACGCATCCCGCGTCGCGCCCCCAGCAGATTCGGGATTAATGATTACTAGAGGAAGCGGCATTATTCGGGTCCGTTCGTGTCATTTCGTGGATCGTCTATGCTTCTGCACCACGTCAGTCTATCCTCTTCCCCAAGCTCGGCAATCTTGCTCATCACAAACCTGGATATCTCCACATAGGTACGCGCTTGGTTCTTTTTGACCAAGTGCTCGGAGAGATCCAGTTGCTTCCCGAAATGTATGCGAATCTTCTCGCCACCTCTCCAGTTACCCAACACCTGTTTCGGAAGATCATTCCCGAGCCCGGCGATAAAAACCGGGATTACCTGTGGCGCTGCATCCTTGATTAACTTGCCCACGCCTGGCTGCGCCGGCAAAAAAGAATAGGGGTCCGGCCCCTTATTGCGCGTACCCTCGGGATGAAAGCCGATCACATTCCCCCGGCCGTTTTTGCAGAGTTCAGTCAACAAACGAAATGAATACTTATCAAAGGAGCGTTTCTCGATGATCGGCTTTTCGCCCGATGCGAAAAACGGCGGATACATCGACCACCAGCCCATCACCAGATTAACAAAGACCCCCAACACTGAATCGTAGAAGAACCGGCCGCGCACCGGAAAGAAAAGCTGTTTCCGCCATGAAGTATGGCGGAAAAGCGTGGTCGACACGACGTACATGTCGAAGAACGACCGATGATTGGCAACGAACAGGATCGGGCGGTCGCGGGAGACAGCCTCAATATTCTCGAGACCGTATATCCGCATGAGATTGTAAGTGGAGAGATGAATCCAACCCGCGCCAAAGACACTTTGACACCACGTCCAAAAGCGTTTCCACGTGCCGGAGTTCATTCGGTGAATGAACCGAAAGACCACGCGCTCGAAAGTACTCAGGACGGCAAACTCTTCGGGGAGCGGCCCTAAAGAATGCCCAAAGTCGAAAGTCAAAGCCCCGATGTCTGGGTTGCCCTGGTTCGCATCGTCCTCCAGGACGACTTCCGGCTCAGGACTTTGGACTTTGGACATGAGACTTTGGACTTGCGTTTAATCTACTGAAAAGTATTTCGCTTCCGGGTGATGGGCGATAATCGCGGAAGTTGATTGTTCGGGCTCCAGCTGAAACTCTTCACTCAATTCCACGCCGATGCGCGCCGGATCGAGTAGCTCGAAAAGCTTGGCCTGGTCCTCAAGGTTTGGACATGCCGGATAGCCAAAGCTGAACCGGGAACCCTGGTATTGCTGCCGAAACAACTTTCGAACGTCAGACGCATCCTCGCCGGCGATTCCCAGTTCTTCGCGAATGCGCTTGTGCCAGAGTTCGGCCAGCGCCTCCGCGCTCTCGACACCCAGGCCGTGGAAGTAAAGATACTCGGCATAGTTGTCTGCCTTGAACAACTCCTGGGCATATTCGCTGGCGCGGCGCCCCATGGTCACCAGGTGAAAAGCCGCTACATCCATGCGGCCGGATTCTTTCGGGGCGAAGAAATCCGCTAAGCAAAGGTTTTTGCCGGAGGGCTGGCGCGGGAAGGTGAAGCGCATCCGCTCGGTCCTCTCATCCTCGTTATAGATAATCAGATCGTTGCCTTCAGACTGCGCCGGGAAAAACCCATAGACAACTCGCGGCTGAAGCAGTTGTTCACGCTTGCTCCGTGCCTTTAACTCTTCATATATCGGTCGCACGGTCTCGCTGACAAGCGACTGATACTCTTCCAGTGGCCGGCGTCCCTGTTTGAACTGCCACTGCCCTTTGAACAGCGCAGTCTCGTTGACGAACGAAAACACGTCATCAAGCGAGATGTCATCCACCACCCGCGAGCCGTAGAACGGAGCTTTGGGAATCACGACATCCCGGCGAACCTCAGAGCGAGTGGTGTGGGTTGTGTCGCCCATGACCTTTGACGCCCCACGCGGCTTGGCCGCCTTACTAATCCCGAGCTTCGCCTCTTCGCCGACACGGTCTTCAACATCTTCCGGGAGTTCCCCGTTTTCACCAGACGCCGCTGCCGCTTTGGCCAGCTCGGCAGTTATCACTTGCTCGCCGTTTCCGCCGACCAACTTGTCCATCGTGTGTAAACCGGCAAACGCATCGCCGGCATAGTACAGGGTCCCCTTGTAGATTGATTTGAGGTCTTCGTCCACATACTTCCGGGTCAAGGCTGCGCCGCCCAGGATTACCGGCACAGTTATGCCCCGCTCATTCATCAGGTCAAGATTGTCCTTCATGATCAGCGTCGATTTCACCAGCAACCCGCTCATACCGATGGCGTCTGCCTGATGTTCAGCCTGGGCTTGGAGGATGCTGTCGATCGGCTGCTTGATCCCGAGGTTAATTACCTTGTAGCCATTGTTGGTCAGGATGATATCGACGAGATTCTTG
>DATKIS010001060.1:0-4382 GCA_035543975.1 Pyrinomonadaceae bacterium | reverse complement strand
GTAGCCCACCGATTCATCGGTGGGATCAGGTAGATCTAAAGAACGGGAGTCCGTGAAACGGACGGCTGAACCGCAAACCCTCGGCTCGCCAAGAATTTTCAGTCGTCCGTTTCACGGACTCCGACCTCGCTAGCACCGACTACCCAGCACTGAAGTGCTGGGCTAGTTTCACTGGTCCGCTTCGCCGGACTGAAGAGAGCCGAATTCAAAGTTCGCTAATTCCGAGAGGCTTGAGCGCTCTTCACTGAGCAATTACCCGCGAGTCTGAATCCCGCTTTCTCAGCATCCGCGGCGCTTTGGAATTTCACCTGGTTCTTCTCCGAGACGAGGCTGTAGCCGGTACACCCGGGCAGGTGGTAAACCCTGCTGTTCTTGTTGCCGATGATCACCCGCTGCGAATCGCTGTTGGGGGGTTGCGAGGTAGCTACCGAAATCAGATTCGGATTCGTTGCGACTGTACGCACCACCCGAATGGATTCAGAGGGGGCTGTTGAATCTGCAGGCTTGGTCGCCACAGTGCTTGAAGGAAGGGCTGCCGAGGTGGATGCAGTGATTGGGGGTTTCGCTGCTACCTTCTGGATTTCGGCCGGACAGTTACCCGCCCGCTTATATCCAGCTTCTTCCGCTTCCGCCACAGTCTTGAAGAACACCCGGTTCGCTTCCGCCATATCACGGTAACCAGCGCAATCAGGCCGGTGATACTTGAGGGAGTTCCGGTTTCCAATGATTGTGCCTTCAGGTGGTGGCGGTCCCCAGCGTTTTGCTTTGACAGCCTGACGGAAATCACTGGGCGCAAGCGGTGGCTGATCCTTCCATAACCCCAGAACTGCTGTATGCGCCGCGTCCTCGGCGGCGGCGTAGGTAACGCGGTCCTCCGGGGTCTGTTCGTCCTGATACTTCTTGAAGTGCCACGCCAGGCCCGCCTTCACCTGCTCGATATTCACGTCGCGACCGCCGAGCATGATCGTCCCCACCGTGCGGCGATACTTATCTATTTTCGACCAGTAGATGGTTACCTGTTTCCCCAGCACCATCCTGGACAGGTTCTGCTGAGAATGGGCGCCGTAAGCCTGCTTGAGTTCCGGTGCGTCGATACCATGAAGCCGGATATTGAACTTCTTCCCATCCTGATCAAGCACCGTGACCGTGTCGCCGTCATGAACGTTAACGACCTTGCCTTCGATGACAAGTTGGACTTGGTTGGCGACAGCTACGGGCGGCGGCGTCTGACTGAGGTTAGGCGATGATTGCTGGCCGGCGCAAAGTAGCGTACCGAAGACGATCGAGGCTAACAGTGCTGTGGTTCTGGTTACGACCTTCATCGTATCTCCTTTATGCTTCGGTGGTTCCACGCGCCTGCAGGCGCAGATTCAACGCCCGCTTGGTAAGTGCGATAGTCTCGGCCCGTTCTTCGAACTGCGAGTGGGGAAGTTTATTCCAGTGGCAGGGCTAAATGCACGCGATTGTGGGATGGGTCTGCGCTGGGATTAGAACTAATTGCGCCACTGGGCGCTCCTTTATCCGACTTTGGAGGGCGGCGGCTTGACGCCGCTTTTGCATCCGGCGGCTTGACGCCGGTTACGCGCGAGGAACATCGTCGAAAGCGCGTCCAACCGACCAAAGCGGCGTCGAGCCGCCGCACTCCCAACAGTGTCGGAGATCGTCGCTACAAGAGATTCGGCATTTCGCTGCATATGCCGTTTCGCTCCCGGCTCTTGCCGAATGTTGGACGTCTCTCGTAACGTCCACCGCGTACCTCGTACCTACATCGACGCCGGAGGAGCACTCTCACAAATGGCAAAGAACTCAATGAAAAGGATTAAACCTTCGTTGCTGCAGACCGACAGAGACTCTTTGGTGGCTCTGCTAAGGCTGGCAGGATATTCGCCGGTAAACCTTCGTTACGCGCTCAACGTATTAGAGACAACCTGTGAGGAACTTGACGATGCTCAGCAAGCTGAAGTTGAGGCGCTCGCGGCGGCAGCATCAGCGCGATTAAAAGCAGTTTCTAAGGAATGGGATTTTCACACCCTCATGCTGGGCGCAAAAGACCAGGTCGTCGCGCAGTTTGGCAGGGATTCCAACGAAGCTAAGGCTCTGGGACTCAAAAAGAAGTCGGAATACAAAACACGTGCACGGAAGCAAGCAGCCAAAGAGACTGAGGCATGAGTGAGGCTTCAGGAAGCCAGAAACTATCCACAAATTAAGCCAACCCACCCTAGCCTGGTCTTGAGCAGTTTCGTGTCCTTTCGTGGATTGGTTCTTTAGCAACCTTCCTTAACCGTCCAAACACTTTGGACTCAACAACCAGTGTGTTGTTGAATACGTCCAGGATTCCTCGACCTGCATTTTGACAACTTCTGACGCCTCAGCTGGCTATAAGGAATACCCGAATGAGAAATATCAGCCGACTCCTCAACATTCTCAGCTTGTTCTCTTTGCTTGCTATCGTCTGCGCCGCCCAAGTGCCGGCAAAGGACACGTCCGCCTCGGTCGCTGGTCGCGTTACAGTCGGCGGTAAGCCGGGTGTGGGTGTGACCATCGTGGCCACCGTCAGCAACTCGTTTTTTGATAACAAGACGGTGGCCAAGACAACGGCCGACGAAGAGGGAAACTATAAACTCGCCGGCCTTGCAGCCGGACGCTTAACGGTGCTGCCGCTCGCCAAGTCGTATCTGCTGGCGAGTGGTGGTGCATACAAGGAGGCCGGGCAGACTGTAAATGTGGCTGCAGGCGAGACGGTTACCAAGATCGATTTCGCTCTGGTGCGCGGAGGCGTCATCACTGGCCGGATTACCGACGCCGAGGGCCACCCATTAATCGGCGAGAGTGTCAGCATCGCTCTTAAGGACAGTGGCCCCGATACCTCGCCACAAGTCGCTATGTTTGGCTCTTCGAAGAATCAAACGGATGATCGAGGTGTATTCCGCGTCTACGGCCTCGCCCCAGGTAGTTACAAGGTTAGCGTGGGCCAGGCAGCTTCCTCCGGCGGGGCCGTGAGTATCATGGGAATCGGTGGCAGCCAGTATTTGAAGACGTTCTATCCGGGCGTTCTGGAGGACGCCAAAGCTACGATCCTTGAAATCAAGGAGGGAACCGAACTTAAAGAGATTGACATCAGGGTCGGCAAGCCAGGCGGTGGATACGCGGTTTCCGGGCGGGTAATCGACAGTGAGTCTGGCAGTGCGGTACCTAACCTTTATCTCGGTCACTCCACAATGAATGAGTCGAATCAGGAGATGGGCCGGATGAACTTCACCGGACACCAGACCGATGCGAACGGGAAGTTTCGTCTCGAAGGGCTACGTCCGGGCCGTTACGCCGTGTATACGTTCGCGGCGGGTCAGACAAGCACTTCCTATAGTGAGCCGGTGCAATTTGAGATTTCCGACAGCGATGTTACCGGCATTGAGATCAAGGTACGTCGCGGGGCGACCATCAGCGGAGTGGCTGTGATTGAAAACAGCTCCGACCCGGCGGTAGTTGGCCTGCTACAAAAGGTCAGCCTCTATGCCTACGTGGAGCAGAAGGGCTTGGCGGCCCCGTCATACGGCACCAGTCAGATCGGGGCCGATGGCGGTTTCCATATGGAAGGCCTGGCGCCGGGTAAAGCCCGAATTGTAGTCCAGGGCTTTCCCAGTCCACCGGAGGGTCTGTCGCTGATACGCACTGAAGTTGACGGCCTGGATCAACCGGCGGGAATCGAGCTTACCGCCGGCGCGCAAGTTAAGGGTGTCCGACTCGTCTTTGCTTTCGGCAGTGGGTCGGTCCGGGGCGATGTGAAGATGGAAGGAGGCCCGGTTCCCGACGGGATGCAGCTACAAGCCTTGATTCGCTCGGCAGCGGGAGAAGCTCGTCGATTCACTCGCATGGCTGAACTTGACGGACGCCTACACTTCGTCCTGGAGAACATCCCAGCGGGCGACTATGAATTGGTCATTCGGGGGATAACTCGGGCGGACCAAAACGCGCCCACACCCCCGATTGAGTTTCTCAGCCAACCGATCACCATCACCAACGGAATAGAGTCGAAGGTTAGCCTGACAGTTGATGTCAACTCGAAGAAGGGGGGCAGACCGTGAGGACATTTCCTTTTGAGTTGCGTCGCCGGCCGAGCGCCCTGCCGCTCGCCATGCTCGTCTTAATAACTTTGATGGGCAGCGTGCTTGTCACGAATGCTCAGTCAGAGGCTCCAGCAAAACCAGCCGCAACTGGTACGACACCGCCCGAAAAATCGAGCCCGAAGGCAAGCCCAACCCCACCGCTGACCGGAACCATCAGAGGTCGGCTGACTGCAACCGATAGCCAGCCCCTGATGAACGCTAACGTCATGGTTCAGTCACTGAGCGGGGCTCCGGTGGCGAAGCCCGCCCGCCCCGACG
>DATKIS010001059.1:0-5439 GCA_035543975.1 Pyrinomonadaceae bacterium | reverse complement strand
ACTCATGATGTATCTCCTTGGGTCGATTTGATTAGACATTATCCAATGTGGGGAGGTTGAACAGCAACACTGGAGCAGCCTGTCGCCGGCGCTCACCGTCTGCGGCTTTGCCGCTCGATGTGCGGAAGGTCTATGACCTTCCGGCAGTTGGGTTTGAATATCTTGGGGCTACGCCCCCGCCTTAAACACAGGGCATAGCCCCAGGAACTTTACGGGTCTCAGGGAAGGTCATAAATCTTCGGCACATCGGGCGGCGAAGCCGCGATACTCCGTCAAGCGCCGCCACCGGAGGGCTGTCCCCTCAATAGCAACTAGACTCACTTTGCCTTGCGGCTGCCACCCTTTTGAAGAGGCGCTCGGTTCTCGGGATGCAGGTTATCCGTGAACAGTTTGAGAATCCGTTTGTACTCATCGGCCCAGCTCGCCTCGCGATCGAACCCGTGATCCTCCGCCGGATAGGGCGCCACCTGCCAATTCTCTTTGCGTAACTCAATTAGCCTTTCCACCAAACGCACGGTGTCCTGGAAGTTTACGTTTGTATCCACCATCCCGTGGCAAATCAGCAGGGCGCCCTTCAAGCCACCGGCGAAGTAGATTGGTGAACTACGCTTGTAGGCCTCCGCGTCGTTTTGCGGCAGATTGAGAATGTTTGAAGTATAGCTGTTATTGTAATGGGCCCAGTCGGTAACCGGACGCAACGCCGCGCCGGCGGCAAACACATCGGGCTCAGTGAAGAGTCCCATCAGGGTGATAAATCCGCCGTAACTGCCGCCATACATGCCGATGCGTTTTCGATCGACGCCATGCTCTTTCGCCAGGTAGTCCACTGCATCGACGTGATCCGACAGATCCTTCCCACCCATGTGGCGATAAATTCCGGTACGCCAGTCGCGCCCATAGCCGGCGCTGCCGCGATAGTCAATATCGAGCACCACAAAGCCGCGCTCCATCAGCAAGTGGTGAAACATGTATTCGCGATAGTAAGAACTCCACCAGCGATGGACGTTCTGCAAGTAACCGGCGCCGTGGACAAACAGCACTGCCGGCCCGCCACCCTTCCAATTCGAGGGTATATATATCCGCCCATAAACAGTCGCGCCGTCGCGGGCTTTGATGCTGACGATCCGAGGGTCGATCCAGTTGTGGCTGGAAAACTCGGGAACCGGCGAGGTGGTCACCGGCTTGGCCTCGGCCGCGTTGGCTGGTGCCGGCTGATTGGCCAGCAGGTACAACTCCGGCGGCTTGTTACTGTAGGAACGCACGTCAGCGAGCATTGTGTCGTCGGGCGAGACGTCAGCCTGATTGTTCCCCGGCATCGAGGTGATCCGCGTTCGAGTTCCGCCGGCAAGTGGCATTGAGTAGAGATGCCGTTCAAAAAAACTGCCTTCACTCGAGGTAAAGTAAAACTTCGACTTGTCGTTCGACAGCCGAACGCCGGAAACCTCAAACTGGCCTGACGTAAGCTGGGCCGGTTCACCACCAGTTATTGAAACGGTGTAGAGGTGCGCGAACCCATCGCGCTCCGACTCGAAGTAGACGCGCTCGTTATCCGGCAACCAACCGAGCGTGAATGCACCTGGTCCGCCAACCCAGGCATCGTCATGTACCTTCCCGAGCACCTTGGTCTTGCCGGTTGCCGGATCGAGCAAGAGCACCCAACGATCTTTGTTGTCAGCCGACCGGGCCATCAACACTGCGTTTTTCCCGTCTTCCGACCATTGAAGCTGCGACATCTGGACTTCTCGGTCGCGCGGCTGTTGGCTCCGTTCGGACTCCCCCCGGCGGCCTTGCTGCCCACCTTCCTGTGGTGGCTGCTCAGTTCTGGCTTGAGGATCGCCGCGCTCTCGCTGTGCCTGTTCAGTAGAATTCAATTCGGTGCGGGTGCGCACCGGCGGCGCTACTTCGCGCTGACCGTGATCGACGTTCTTAACCTCGCCAGTCTCTACGTTAACGATTGCGAGGCGCGTGCGAGTCTGCGTATCGCCAACTTTTGTGCCCAGGTTAATGTCTTCGGTGTAACCCGATTCGGTAACGAAGTTTGGCACGATGATGTTCTTCGCCCCCGTGGCCGGCTGGCTCAGGGTCGCAATTACATACTTTCCGTCAGGCGAAAGCGTGAGGTTGCCAACGTTATTTCCGGCGGGAAGATTGTAAGGCTTGCGCTTCTCGCGTTCCTTGCGCTTCTTTTCTTGCTCTTCGCGCTGTTCGGCTCGCTCGCGTACTGATTCCAGTAAGGCTCGCTCTTCCTTCTTCAGATACTCCTGGCTGTCCGTCCCGCGTTGTGGTTCGTCGCCGGTTCCGGTTTGCCTGGTTGGGCCGGCCTGGCCCTGGAGGCCGCCGCCACGTCCACCGCCGCCACCCGGTGGCGCAGTAGTGGTACCAGCACCCCCCGAACGAATGTCAGTGAGTTGCTCAAGCAAGCCGTCATCAAGCGACATCACATACAGATTGTTAGTGCGCGTAAAGTAAAGGCGTTTTTGATTGAAGGTGAAGTGTGGGTTTGTTTCAGCGTCAGTCGTACGCGTCACCTGCCGGCGCCGGTTTTTAACGTGATCGAAGATGAATAAATCCCCGTCCTCCGTGAAGACGGTCATCGTCTTGTCTTTCGACAACTCGCCTCCCGCGGGCGGAGCCTCACGTGCCTCCTCATCCGACAACCGGCGTAATCCAGTGCCGTCTCGGTTAACGACGTAGAGACTCAATTCCTTCAATCGGGGTTCGTTAGGGCTCTTCCAGCGAAAGTAAACGCGCTGGCTATCCTGCGACCAATAGACCCGCTCGGGCGGATAGCCCACCAAGCGCGGTCCCCGCATGATGCTATCAATGCTTAAATCAAACTTCGGAGCAGGCTTGGGCGCAGCGGGCTTTTGGGCCCAAGTCAACTGGGTCACGTGTAGAGATAAGAGACAGATGACGAGGATAGTGCGTCGAAGCTGCTTCGTCTTCATATTGACGTTCATGTGTAAACAGAGAAGGATTGCGAGCAGGTACTGGAAAACCTAAAGACGAACCACGAAACAACACGAAGCAGCACGAAACGAGGTTCTGGTTCGAGTCATTTGCTGCGATTTCGTGGAACGTTCGATGAGGCGCAGGATATCACCGACACGGGTTCGATTCCAGTCTATTACACCCTCAAACGGATGCGATCCTCACTGGCATGGGCGACTATTCCGGTGCTTCTATCGTTGAATTCTTCGCACGAGCGCCGCTTAGAAACTTGTTTGAGTTGGTCAGGTTATCCTCCTGCTGTTTTAGGTAGTCTTCCCCGTTAGCCATCGTATTGCCGTTTTCATCAACCCACTTGATCATTCGTCCATTCTGGAAGTAGAAGCGGTTCTCCCTGGTCCTGATGACTTTCCCGGACAACGGTCTGCTGTAGGTGGAGTCCTTCCGGTAAACGAAGATCAGGGTTCCATCCTGATAGTAGTATTCTTCGGCGGCCCTCCCGGTTTCACCATAGTAGGTGGCGGATATCTTGACGATTGCCGGACCATCGAAAAACGCGATCAACTCGCCGCCTTCGGCCGAGTATCCCGACAGCTCTTTTCGGACCTTCTTGTACCGGGCCATGCGCTTATTGATGGCCGCGTATTGTTGCCTGACCGACTGGATGGGGTCAGTGGTCTGGGCGTAGCTGACAGCGTCACCCCAGCCTGCCGAAGAAAACAACGCCACGATTAGAAGTGCGAGAAGAGGTTTCGTAGGTTGTGCAGTCATGCAGCATAAAGTATCCGTGATGGCCGAGGCTGACAACCCGTTTGGGCTTGCTGGCAGTTGAAGTACGACGAACAACGCTGAAAGCGTTCGCTAATTCCAGCCCAGGGTTGCGCTTTGGCAACCCTGGGACACATGCCTTTTCAAAGGGCGCAACGCTGAAAGAGTTGTGCCGATATTCCCGACCCCAACGCACTGGCAACTCTTTCAGACGTTGCGGAAAGCCCTTTCCGGCCTTTTAACCCGAGGGTTTCAAAGCGCGAGAGACGAAAACTAAGGCCTTACTGTTTGAGGTTACTACGTCGGCCAGTGTAATTGGTTTCAGCACGGACGCGAAAAGGTTTGGTTTGAATGGGCCCACTTTGAGTCCGAATTCTCGGCTTACATCCGAATTATCGTAAGCCCGACCTTCGTTTGGTTAACGACCATGGAAAGCTTTGCTGGGCTCTGAGCTTCGTGCTACAAGAAGCGCGCAATTATTCGACCTGCCCGGAGGAAACATCGCATGTCTAACCCCGCTTTGTCGGCGGAAGTTTGCCGCCGATCAATAGTGCTGTTCGCCGCGCTATCCGTCGGTCTGGTTTTTGGGGCGTTCGCGATGCAGGCGCAATCGCTTGGCTCACAAACTCGCTTGCTGCGCACCCCAACGGTTAGCTCCACCCAAATTGCGTTTGCCTATGCAAACAACATTTGGTCGGTCCCCCGCGCCGGCGGGAGCGCCCGCCGGGTGACAAGTTTCCATGGTCAGACGTCCAATCCGCATTTCTCGCCGGACGGAAAATGGATTGCTTTCAGCGGCGAATACGCCGGGAACCTCGACATTTACGTGGTAGCCGCTGATGGCGGAGAGCCACGGCGTTTGACCTGGCATCCGGGCGCAGATATCGCGCAGGGCTGGGCGCCCGACGGCAAGTCGATCATGTTCACTTCGGGGCGCGCTTCGTGGGCGCCCAGCGGAGCTCCACGCTTCTGGACAGTTTCGGCAGAGGGAGGCGTGGAATCGCCAATGAGTTTGCCGCGTGCCTACCAGGGAAAGATCTCCGCCGATGGTTCGCGCGTCGCTTACCGCATGAACAATTCCTGGGACGAGGAGCGTCGCAATTATCGCGGGGGACAGAATCGGCCTATCTGGATCGTGGACCTCAAGGGCTACGATCTGGTGTCACCGCCCTGGACCGACTCGAAAGACGTTGATCCGGTTTGGGTAGGAGACGCGGTGTATTTCATTTCCGATCGAGATGGCGTAGCCAATGTTTGGGAGTATCAGACCAATACGAAAAAGCTGACCCAGTTAACTCGCTTCACCGATTTCGACGTCAAGGCGCTGGGCTCGGGAGCTGGGTCACTCGTATTCGAACAGGCTGGTTATGTTCATGAGCTCGATCCGAAGAGCGGCAAGGAACACATCGTTAACATCACGGTGGCCGGCGACTTTCCCTGGATGATGCCCGGCTGGGAAGACGTCACCAGCCGGATGACCAACATGGAGATGTCGCCCACCGGCAAACGCATCGTCGTCGAGGCACGGGGCGAGATCTTCACCATTCCGGCTGACAAAGGTGACGTGCGCAACCTGACAAATTCGAGCAGCTCAGCCGAGCGCGATCCGGCCTGGTCACCCGACGGCAAGCACGTTTCCTACTTTAGCGACAAGTCAGGCGAGTATCGTTTGTACATCGAAGCCCAGGACGGCCTGACTCCTCCGCGCGAAATCGTGCTTCA
>DATKIS010001058.1:0-2252 GCA_035543975.1 Pyrinomonadaceae bacterium | reverse complement strand
TTAAACATGCCAAGAGTCCTTGTAGTGGACGATGACGAGATAATTCGCGAGACACTCTACGAACTGCTGTCAGAGGAGTACCTTTGTCAAACGGCTGAGACGGCGGAAAAGGCTTTCGCTAGACTTGAAGCAGATACCTATGACGTGGTGCTCACTGATATTTCGATGCCGGGTTTGAGTGGATTAGAATTGCTGGGCCAGGTGCGTCAGCGATTTCCGGAGACTCCCGTGATAATAATTTCGGGCATTGGAGATCAGGAACACGCCCAGGGACTAATCAAGCTAGGAGCTTTTGACTTCTTACTAAAGCCTTTCAGACTCGAAGTTGTTGAAAAAAGTGTCAGAAGAGCAGTCGAGTTTCGTCGACGTATTCTTCAGGAGTCTGCGATTAGTCCAGAGAGTCGGGAGGGGGTCGGGCAACAAGAAGCCAGCGACTGGAGGATAGTAAAGGAAGGGTCTAGCTAATAGGATGCTCTGCGTTTAGGTTCAGCTATGCGGCTACGATTGAGAAATTGGCTCGCTTGGTCAGGACATCGCGACGTTTACAAATCTCTCCTGCCAACTCACTAATGCGTTCGGCTCTAAAGGGTTTTGTTACCACCCAGTCAACTCGAGCTTCCTTCTGTTCATCCGAGCCAACTGCTTCCCCCCAACCCGTAATGACTGCAATAGGTATGGCTTCGTTGCGTTGACGAATCGCCTGGGCAAGTTCCCAGCCACTCATCCCGGGCATGCCCACATCAGTGAAGATCCCGTCGAACTGATTTGCTTCAAACAGGCTCAATGCTTCACGGCTACCTGGTGCTAAGTAAACCCTGAAACCTTCGCTTTCCAATAAGTCACGCAACAGTTCGCGAACGGCCTCTTCATCGTCAACAACCAATATCTTGGGTTGATTCTCGTCAAAAGTTCGTTGCACGGCTAGGTTTTGCTTTTCTGGCAACTGCTTTTCGGCTTCAGCTTCGGCCAATATTGAATCTTCTGTAACTTTCGCCTTAGGGAGACTGATCTTGAATTTAGTACCCGCACCGACCTCCGATTCGACTTCAACCGAACCTTCATGTCTCCTGATAATTCCAAAACTAACCGCTAAGCCCAGCCCCATCCCCGCTTTTCCCTTTGTGGTAAAGAAAGGATCGAAGATGCGGGACTTCACCTCAGGCGCCATGCCTGATCCGGTATCGCCAACAGAGATAACCACGGAGTCGTCAACGTCCTCGGCAGCCAGCGTGAGTTGGCCGCCTTCCGGCATAGCATCAACTGCATTGAAGACCATGTTGACCAGGACCTCGCGTAGCTCAGATTCGTCACCCATGACTTTTGCTTTTGACCGAATCTGTAGGTTGAGGCTGATTTGAACATTGGAGGCTTCTGCCCGGTCTTTCCAGCGCGGTCTTGTTACTTCGCTCACGTCGAACAATATTTGGTCAACAGAGACTGGTTCAAAATCATGATCCCGACGTTGACGAGCGAAGTCTTGGATCCGTTTAACTGTCTTTGCGCCATCTTCTGCCGTCTTGATAATGATGTTGAGCCCGCGGCTGATTTTCTCCGGGTCGTTAGTCCGCAGAATTAACTGAGCGCGCCCCAGGATGCCGGCGAGAGTATTATTGAAATCGTGAGCAACTCCTGAGGCTAACTCGCCCAGCGCAGAGAGTTTTTCCATCTGCGAAAACTGTTCGCGTATCCGTTCCTGTTCGGCAATGTAATGGGAGAGTTCCTGTACGTGCCTTTGTGCTTGATCGGCCTGCGCTGCGGAGGTTTCTATGTTTTTCACGTAGGTGCGGTAGGTGAAAAACACGATGGCAATGATGGGAATAGTTATGATGAGCGCGTAAAGGCCGAATTCGTTTACCAGCTTAGCGATTACTGCAGCCGCTGACGCGCCTGCGAAATAAGTAACTGACGTCCAAAGGTAGTATTTTTTCCAAGTTTGCCAAATTGGCCTTCCAGCTTGAAGAGCTCCGCAGATCGCTACTATCCCGGAGTTCGAGACGTACTGTACGAGTGCCATTAGGGCCATCCCGGTGAGAAATCTCGCCGATAACGGACGCTTCGCTAGTGAAACAACATCTCCGAAGGCGAAATGTAAAGAGTATGAGGTTACGCATGCGGACCAAGCTGCACATCCCCAGTTGAAAAAGATCGTCGACCGCTTCTTGCAAAATCGAAATGAGGACAGCAGTGCTTCAGTTGCCGCCATCAGTATCGCAACCTCGTATCCGTACAGAAGCAGACTGAGAAAGATGAAG